>NZ_CP046224.1:0-2216 GCF_012562605.1 Enterobacteriaceae endosymbiont of Plateumaris sericea
ATGATAAACAAAATACCTATGACTTTAAAAGGATCAGAAAAATTAATTAAAGAGTTAAATCAATTAAAAAATATAAAAAGACATAAAATAATTCATGATATTATTGAAGCAAGAAAACATGGTGATTTAAAAGAAAATGCTGAATATCATGCTGCACGTGAAGAACAAAGTTTTTGTGAAGGACGAATTAAAGAAATAGAATTAAAATTATCTAATTGTCAGATAATCGATATTACTAAAATAAAAAATAAAGGAATAGTTGTTTTTGGATCTACTGTTAAAATCATTAATATAATTACCCATACAATAGTATCTTATAAAATTGTTGGTGATGATGAAGCTAATTTAAAAAAAAAATTAATTTCAATTAATGCTCCTCTTGCTAGAGGATTAATTGGTAAAAAAAAAAATAATATTGTTTTAATAAAAACTCCTAAAGGAGAAATAACATTTAAAATATTAGAAATTCAATATGTTAAGTAAATAAAAAATATTTTAATATAAAAAATTTGACATTAAAACATAATAGAGTAATATAAAATTATTAGGTAATTAATTTTAGTTCTTTAATAATTTATCAGAAAATTTATGTGGGCATTCTATTTTAGAGAATGTATATATAATTTATATTAAAATTTTTTGTTTTTAATTGAAGAGTTTGATCATGGCTCAGATTGAACGCTGGCGGCAAGCTTAACACATGCAAGTCGAGCGGCATCAAGATAAATAGTTTACTATTTATTGTTGGCAAGCGGCGGACGGGTGAGTAATATCTGGGGATCTGCCTTTTGGAGGGGGATAACTATTGGAAACGATAGCTAATACCGCATAATATCGTAAGATTAAAGTGGGGGATTTTATGATTTTTATAAAACCTCATACCATTAGATGAACCCAGACGAGATTAGCTAGTAGGTAAGGTAAAAGCTTACCTAGGCTACGATCTCTAGCTGGTCTGAGAGGATGATCAGCCACACTGGAACTGAGACACGGTCCAGACTCCTACGGGAGGCAGCAGTGGGGAATATTGCACAATGGGCGAAAGCCTGATGCAGCTATGCCGCGTGTATGAAGAAGGCCTTAGGGTTGTAAAGTACTTTCAACAAGAAAGAAATAATAAAATTTAATAAATTTTATTACTGACGTTACTTGTAAAAGAAGCACCGGCTAACTCCGTGCCAGCAGCCGCGGTAATACGGAGGGTGCGAGCGTTAATCGGAATTACTGGGCGTAAAGAGCACGTAGGCGGTATATTAAGTCAGATGTGAAATCCCTGAGCTTAACTTAGGAATTGCATTTGAAACTGATATACTTGAGTTTCATAGAGGGGGGTAGAATTCCAGGTGTAGCGGTGAAATGCGTAGATATCTGGAGGAATACCAGTGGCGAAGGCGGCCCCCTGGATGAATACTGACGCTGAGGTGCGAAAGCATGGGTAGCAAACAGGATTAGATACCCTGGTAGTCCATGCTGTAAACGATGTCGACTTGGAGGTTGTAAGCTTGACTTGTAACTTTCGTAGCTAACGCGTTAAGTCGACCGCCTGGGGAGTACGACCGCAAGGTTAAAACTCAAATGAATTGACGGGGGCCCGCACAAGCGGTGGAGCATGTGGTTTAATTCGATGCAACGCGAAAAACCTTACCTGGTCTTGACATCCATGGAATTTAGTAGAGATACTTTAGTGCCTTCGGGAACCATGAGACAGGTGCTGCATGGCTGTCGTCAGCTCGTGTTGTGAAATGTTGGGTTAAGTCCCGCAACGAGCGCAACCCTTGTCCTTTGTTGCCAACGGTTCGGCCGGGAACTCAAAGGAAACTGCCGGTGATAAACCGGAGGAAGGTGGGGACGACGTCAAGTCATCATGGCCCTTACGACCAGGGCTACACACGTGCTACAATGGTATATACAAAGGGAAGCATCCTCGCGAGAGTAAGCGGATCTCACAAAATATATCGTAGTTCGGATTGGAGTCTGCAACTCGACTCCATGAAGTCGGAATCGCTAGTAATCGTAGATCAGAACGCTACGGTGAATACGTTCCCGGGCCTTGTACACACCGCCCGTCACACCATGGAAGTGAGTTGTAAAAGAAGTAAGTTGCTTAACCTTTATGGAGGGCGCTTACCACTTTGTGATTCATAACTGGGGTGAAGTCGTAACAAGGTAACCGTAGGGGAACCTGTGGTTGGATCACCTCCTTTACTATAAGTACA
>NZ_CP046224.1:2313-36724 GCF_012562605.1 Enterobacteriaceae endosymbiont of Plateumaris sericea
CATAAATAGACGATTGTGGGTTGTAAGGTTAAGTAAATAAGCGTATACGGTGGATGCCTTGGCAGTCAGAGGCGATGAAGGACGTACTAATCTGCGAAAAGCATCGATAAGCTGATTTGAAGCGTTATTAGTCGATGATATCCGAATGGGGAAACCTAATGTATATTTTATACATTATCGTTATTTAAATTCATAGAATAACGAAGCGAACCAGGAGAACTGAAACATCTAAGTAACCTGAGGAAAAGAAATCAACTGAGATTTTCTTAGTAGCGGCGAGCGAAAAGGAAATAGCCCAGAGACTTAATCAATTATTATATTAGTAAAAATGTCTGGAAAGTCATACGAAACAGGGTGATAGTCCCGTATATAAAAATATATTAATTGTGATCTCGAAGAGTAGAACGGGACACGTGGTATCTTGTTTGAAAATAGGGGGATCATCCTCTAAGGCTAAATACTACTGACTGACCGATAGTGAACTAGTACCGTGAGGGAAAGGTGAAAAGAACCCCGGTTAGGGGAGTGAAATAGAACCTGAAACCGTATACGTACAAGCAGTAGGAGCATTTGTTATTTTAAAAGTGTGACTGCGTACCTTTTGTATAATGGGTCAGCGAGTTATATTTTGTAGCAAGGTTAACTGTATAAGGGAGCCGTAGGGAAACCGAGTCTTAAAAGGGCGTTAAGTTGCAAGGTATAGACCCGAAACCCGGTGATCTAGCCATGAGCAGGTTGAAGGTTTGGTAATACTAACTGGAGGACCGAACCGACTAATGTTGAAAAATTAGCGGATGACTTGTGGTTAGGGGTGAAAGGCCAATCAAACCGGGAGATAGCTGGTTCTCCCCGAAAGCTATTTAGGTAGCGCCTCGTGTTATTCATATTCGGGGGTAGAGCTCTGTTTCGGTTAGGGAGTCATCCAGACTTACCAATCCGATGCAAACTTCAAATACCGAATAATGTTATCACGGGAGACACACAGCGGGTGCTAACGTCCGTTGTGGAGAGGGAAACAACCCAGATCGCTAGCTAAGGTCCCTAAGTTATAATTAAGTGGGAAACGATGTGGGAAGGCATAAACAGCCAGGATGTTGGCTTAGAAGCAGCCATCATTTAAAGAAAGCGTAATAGCTCACTGGTCTAGTCGTCCTGCGCGGAAGATGTAACGGGGCTAAATTATACACCGAAGCTGCGACAATAAATTTTATATTTATTGGGTAGGGGAGCGTTCTGTAAATCGTTGAAGATAAATTGTAAAATTTATTGAAGATATCAGAAGTGCGAATGCTGACATGAGTAACGATAAAATAGGTGAAAAACCTATTCGCCGAAAGACTAAGGGTTCCTGTCCAACGGTAATCGAGGCAGGGTAAGTCGACACCTAAGATGAGGCTGAAAAGCGTAGTCGATGGAAAACAGGTTAATATTCCTGTACTCAATGTTATTGCGAAGGGGGGACGAAGAAGGTTAGGTTATCCAAGTGATGGTTGTCTTGGTTTAAACGTTTAGATGGATTATCTAGGAAAATCCGGATAATTAATAATAAAACATTAAGGCGTAATGACGAAATACTTTATTGTATTGAAGTAATTGATACCATACTTACAAGAAAATCCTCTAAGCTCTAGATAACATAGAATCGTACTCTAAACCGACACAGGTGGTCAGGTAGAGAATACTAAGGCGCTTGAGAGAACTCGGGTGAAGGAACTAGGCAAAATAGTGCCGTAACCTCGGAAGAAGGCACACTGGCATGTAAGTAAAAAAATTTACTTTTGGAGCTGAAGCCAGTCTAAGATAACAGCTGACTGCAACTGTTTATTAAAAACACAGCACTGTGCAAACACGAAAGTGGAAGTATACGGTGTGACGCCTGCCCGGTGCCGGAAGGTTAATTGATGAAGTTATCGTTTTTTACGAAAAGCTTTTGATCGAAGCCCCGGTAAACGGCGGCCGTAACTATAACGGTCCTAAGGTAGCGAAATTCCTTGTCGGGTAAGTTCCGACCTGCACGAATGGCGTAATGATGGTCAGACTGTCTCCACCCGAGACTCAGTGAAATTGAAATTGCTGTGAAGATGCAGTATACCCGCGGCAAGACGGAAAGACCCCGTGAACCTTTACTATAGCTTGATACTGAATATTGAATATTAATGTGTAGGATAGGTGGGAGACTATGAAATATTAACGCCAGTTAGTATTGAGTCAACCTTGAAATACCACCCTTTAACATTTACTATTCTAACCTAGATCCGTTATCCGGATCAGGAACAGTGTCTGGTGGGTAGTTTGACTGGGGCGGTCTCCTCCTAAAGAGTAACGGAGGAGCACTAAGGTCAGCTAATCACGGTCGGAAATCGTGAGGTTAGTGCAAAGGCATAAGCTGGCTTAACTGTAAGAGTGACGGCTCGAACAGATGCGAAAGCAGGTCTTAGTGATCCGGTGGTTCTATATGACAAGGCCATCGCTCAACGGATAAAAGGTACTCCGGGGATAACAGGCTAATACCGCCCAAGAGTTCATATCGACGGCGGTGTTTGGCACCTCGATGTCGGCTCATCACATCCTGGGGCTGAAGTAGGTCCCAAGGGTATGGCTGTTCGCCATTTAAAGTGGTACGCGAGCTGGGTTTAGAACGTCGTGAGACAGTTCGGTCCCTATCTGTCGTGGGCGTTGGAAGATTGAAAGGAGTTGCTCCTAGTACGAGAGGACCGGAGTGAACGCATCTCTGGTGTTCGGGTTATCATGCCAATGGTATTGCCCGGTAGCTAAATGCGGACAAGATAAGTGCTGAAAGCATCTAAGCGCGAAACTTACCTTAAGATTATTCTTCCCTGGATATATTTATTATTTATGTATATCCCTAAAGGGACGTTAGAGACTATAACGTTGATAGGCTGGATGTGTAAGCATAGTAATATGTTGAGCTAACCAGTACTAATAATCACCCGTGAGTCTTAACCTTACAACACCAGAATCGTTTAAATATTAAAACTATTTATATAATTAATTAAATTTTCATCCTGGTATATATAACGCAATGGTACCACCTGATTCCATTCCGAACTCAGAAGTGAAACATTGTAGTGCCAATGGTAGTGTGAGATTTACTCATGTGAGAGTAGGAAAATACCAGGATAAATTAATAAAAGTTTATAAAAGAAGATTCATGATAATTTATAAAAATTCTTTAAAACATTTTAATAGTTTTGGAATAGATGTTCATGCTTCTAAAATTATTAAAATAAAAAATATTAACGAATTATATTATTTATGGAAAGAAAATAATCAAAAATTAATACCATATATTATATTAGGTTCAGGTAGTAATGTTCTTTTTTTAAATAATTTTCAAGGTATTGTAATAATAAATAGATTGAAAGGTATTATAATAAATGAATCTAAAAATTATTGGAATTTACATGTCTCTTCAGGAGAAAATTGGCATCAATTAGTAAAATATACTATAAAAAAAAATATTTTTGGATTAGAAAATTTAGCATTAATTCCTGGTTGTGTTGGATCTGCTCCAATACAAAATATTGGTGCTTATGGTGTAAGTTTAAAAAATTTTTGTAAATATGTAGATATAATTAATTTTTCAAATAAAAAAATAATACGTTTATCATATAAAAAATGTAATTTTAAATACAGAGATAGTGTTTTTAGAAATTTTTATATACGTAATTATGCTATTATAGCTTTAGGTATTACTATTTCTAAAAAATGGAAACCAAATATAAATTATAAAGATCTAAATCATTTAAATTTTAATACAGTTACACCTCATGAAATTTTTAATCATATTTGTAAAATAAGAAAAAATAAAATTCCAAATCCTAAAATATACGGTAATGCAGGTAGTTTTTTTAAAAATCCTTTAGTTTCTCCTAAATTAGGATCTAAAATTTTAAAAAAATTTCCAAATATACCTTATATTATTAAAAATAATATATTTAAATTTTCAGCAGCATGGTTAATTGATGAATGTAATTTAAAAGGATATACTCATGGTGGTGCTATGATATATTCTAAACATTCATTAATCATTATTAATAAATTTAAAGCTACAAGTAATGACATATTAAGTTTAGCAATAAAAATATATTATTGTGTAGGAAATAAATTTGGCATTTGGTTAGAACCAGAAGTAAAATTAATAGGTACAGTAGGAGAAATTAATCCATCAATTATTTTTTCTCATAAATTATTTAAAAATTAATATTTTAAATATATATTTTTTAAAATATAAACATTTTACATGATTAACTTACTATAAATTAATCATGTTTTGTATAATATATAATTAATATTATTTAATTATGAAATTAGTTTTAAATAAAATTATATTAATCTTTTAATTATTAATTCTAAAGCTAAAAAATATCCATCTATTCCTAATCCAGATATTATTCCATTAGAAATATCAGAAAAATAAGACTTTTTTCTAAAAGATTCTCTAGCAAAAATATTAGTTATATGTATTTCTATAAAAGGAATATTAATTGCTAATAAAGTATCACGTAATGCAATACTAGTATGTGTAAATGCTGCTGGATTAAAAATAATATAATTAATATTATTAGTAAAATTAATTAAATAATCTATTAACAAATGTTCAGAATTAGATTGAAAATGGCTTAATTTACAATTATTATTATTAGCTTTTATTATTAAGTTATCAATAATTTTATTTAAAGATAAATATCCATATTTTTTAGGTTCTCTTTTTCCTAAAAGATTTAAATTAGGTCCATTTAAAATTAAAATATTATTTTTATATTTTATCATTATTTTACTCATAATATATATATTAATTATTTATAATATATCTTTATAAAAGATATCTATATTTATTTTTAAAATAAATGTATATTAATTTAATTAATTAATTTTTTATAATTATAAAATAAAAATTTCAAAGCAGGATTTTTTTATATGTTTAAAAAATTTCGAGGAATGTTTTCTAATGATTTATCTATTGATTTAGGAACAGCAAATACTTTAATTTATGTTAAAGGACAAGGAATAGTTTTAAATGAACCTTCAGTAGTTGCAATTAGACAAGATAGATCAGGATCTGCTAAAAGTGTTGCTGCTGTAGGACATAGTGCAAAACAAATGTTAGGTAGAACACCAGGAAACATATCAGCAATTAGACCTATGAAAGATGGAGTTATAGCAGATTTTTTTGTTACTGAAAAAATGTTACAACATTTTATAAAACAAGTTCATAGTAATAGTTTTATGAAACCTAGTCCTAGAGTACTTATATGTGTTCCTGTAGGAGCAACTCAAGTTGAAAGAAGAGCTATTCGTGAATCTGCTCAAGGAGCTGGAGCTCGAAAAGTTTTTTTAATAGATGAGCCTATGGCAGCAGCTATAGGTGCAGGATTACCTGTTTCTGAAGCTACAGGATCAATGGTTATAGATATAGGTGGTGGTACAACTGAAGTAGCTGTTATTTCTTTAAATGGAGTTGTATATTCTTCTTCTGTAAGAATAGGAGGTGATAAATTTGATGAAGCAATTATTAATCATGTACGTCGAAATTATGGATCTCTTATTGGCGAAGCAACAGCTGAAAGAATAAAACATCATATTGGTTCAGCTTATTTTACTGCTAATGACGAAATATTAAAAATAGAAGTTAGAGGTCGTAATTTAGCTGAAGGAGTTCCAAGAAGTTTTACATTAAATTCAACTGAAATATTAGAAGCATTACAAGAACCATTGACTGGTATTGTTAGTTCAGTTATGATTGCATTAGAACAATGTCCACCAGAATTAGCTTCTGATATTTCAGAAAGAGGTATGGTTTTAACAGGAGGTGGTGCTCTATTAAAATCTTTTGATAAATTATTAATAGAAGAAACCGGAATTCCTGTGTCTATTGCTGAAGATCCATTAACTTGTGTAGCTAGAGGTGGTGGAAAAGCATTAGAAATGATTGATATTCATGGTGGAGACTTATTTAGTGAAGAGTAAATTATATTTTATAATCTAAATATACATATGAAAAATTTTTTTAATAAAAAAATAAAATCTAAAACAAAAATAATTTGTATTATATTACTTTTATTATTTTTTTTAATAATAAATTATTTTTTTAATTTAAAACCTTTTGTTGATATATTAATAAATCCTATAAATATTTTATTAAATAAATCTTATTCTCAATTTAATAATTTAATTGATATTAGACATATTAATAATAACTTAAAAAAAGAAAATAAACATTTATATCATCAAATATTAAAAAAAGAATATGATCTTATTCAATTACAAAAAATAAAACATGATAACCAAAAATTAAAAGAATTATTAGATATACCTATTTTTACTAAATCTTATATAAAAAAAATATTTGTAGAAAAATTACCAATTAACTTTAATTTTTATTCTGATGAAATACTAATTAACAAAGGTAGTATACATAACATACATAAAGGTCAATTAGTAATTAATCGTTTTGGACTTGTTGGACAAGTAATTTATACAAATAAATTAACAAGTCATGTTCGTTTAATATGTAGTACTAAAAGTTTTATATCAATAAAATCAACTAATAGTAATATTAAATTTATTATTAAAGGTAATGGTTGTAAATCTGATTTAATATCAGAAATTTTACCAAAAAATATTAATATAAAAAAAGGAGATATTTTAGTAATATCAGCATTATATAATAATTTATTACAAGAATATCCTGTTGCTATTGTAACAGCAACAACTAATGATGATTTAAAATCAAGAGGATTAAATTTTATTAATGCAAGTCCTTTATTTAAAATAACAGAATTAAAATACTTATTACTTATATCTTAAAATAAAATATTTTTATTATTTTTATAAAATTAATTTTTAATCAAAAATATTATTTATATTTAATAGAAGTAAAATATTTAATAAAACTATTATTTACTTTTTTATAATAAAGATATATTATATATAATGTATTATTAATAATAATTAAAATTTAAATTAATTATAAATAATATTAATTTAAATAAATATTTAATTTTTTAAATAAAACAGATAATATGGATAATCATAATATAGTAATTAATGAATTATTAGTAAAAAATAACATTTCTCATAATTATTTATCTTATTTAATTGATAAAATTTCTTTAAATAATATTTATTTTACTGATTTATATTTACAATCTATAACCAATGAATATTGGTTTTTAGATAATAGTCTTATTAAAGATTGTTCTTATAAAACAGAACAAGGAATAGGAGTTAGAGTAATAAAAAATAATACTATTTATTTTTCTTGCACTAATGATATCACATCAAAATCAATTAATCATTGTATAAATAATATTTTTAGTAAAAAATATAATAATAAAAAAAATCTTATAAATCAAAAAATAAATTTGAATATTATAAAAAATAATCAGTATAATTATACTATAATTAATCCTATTAATAATATTTCTTATGAAAAAAAAATACATTTTTTAAAATATATAGATAATACAGCACGTACATTAGATAAAAAAGTTAAGAATGTTCAAGTAAAAATTAATAATTCTTATGAATTAATATTAGTAATAACTAATGAAAATAAAATATCAATGGATATTAGACCTTTAGTAAATATTAATATTAATATTATTGTTGAAGATGATAATAAACGAGAAGTTGGTTGTAGAATTATAGGTGGTAGAATAGATTCTAATTCTATTATATCTATTGATAATAAAAAACAAAAAAAATATATTGATAATATTATTTATGAAGCTACCATGGCAGCAATAAATAATTTAAATTCTATTGAAGCACCATCAGGATTAATTCCAGTTGTATTAGGAAATGGTTCTCCTGGAGTATTATTACATGAAGCAATAGGTCATGGATTAGAAGGAGATTTTAATTATTATAAAACTTCTATTTTTAATAATAAAATACAAAAAAAAATTGCTTCAAGCATATGTACTATAGTAGATAATGGTACATTAAAAAATGCTAATGGTTCTCTTAATATTGATGATGAAGGAACACCAAGTCAATATAATGTATTAGTTAAAAATGGTATATTAAAAAAATATATGTATGATAATTATTATTCTTCTCTTATTGGAATTGAGTCTACAGGAAATGCAAGAAGATCTTCTTATGCTTTTTTACCTATGCCTAGAATGACAAATACATATTTATTAAAAGGTAAATCAAAAGTAATTGATATAATTAATAGTGTTGAATATGGAGTCTATGTTTTTTCCCTAAGTGGTGGAGAAGTAGATATAACTTCAGGTAATTTTGTTTTTTCAACAGCAGAGGCTTTTTTAATTAAAAAAGGTAAAATTGCACAACCTATAAAAAATACAACATTAATAGGATCTTCAGAAAATATTATGAAACAAATATCTATGATTGGTGATGATTTAAGTTTTAATAATGGAATAGGAACTTGTATAAAAAATGGTCAATCCTTACCAGTAAGTGTAGGACAACCTACTTTAAAAATAGATAAAATGACTGTTGGTGGAACTAAAAAAATTTTATAAACATATATTAGATTTGGGTAATCCAGCAATTTTTGATGCTTGTTTGATTGGTCCTTTAGGAAATAAATTAAATATATAAGTACTATTACCTTTTAAATTACCATATTTTTTTTTTAAAATAAGTATTAACATACGTACATTAGGTATAGTATTAAATTTTTTATATAACATACGTAATAAATATATTATTTCCCAATGATCCGATGTTAATATAATTCCTTCTTTACAAGCAATATTTTCTGCTAATTTTTTATTCCAAGAAATATTTTGAGATTTTTGATTATACATATATTAAATTTTTTATTTATAATGTTTTATACATAAAAATTATTTATTTACGGAGGAAGAGAGATTCGAACTCTCGAATAGTTTCCTATTTCCGGTTTTCAAGACCGGTGCCTTCAACCACTCGGCCATTCCTCCATTTTATTATTTTATTTTTTTTTATAAAAAATAATAACTATTCATTATACATTTTTTAAAAATTAAAAGTAAGTATTTTTTTAAAAAAATTAAATAAGCTTAAATATATGAAAACGAATCAAAAAATATTAGGAAATTTATATATAGTTCCAACTCCAATAGGTAATTATGATGATATTAATCATAGATCATTAATTATTTTAAAAAAAGTAGATTTAATTTTATCTGAAGATAAAAGAAAAACAGGAATTTTATTAAAATATTTTAATATCAAAAATAAATTATATTCATATCATGAATATAATGAGAAAAAACATTCTAAAATTATTATTAATAAAATTAAAAATGGCTATAATATAGCATTAGTATCAGATGCAGGAACACCATTAATAAATGATCCTGGTTATAGAATAGTAAAATTATGTCGTTTTCAAAATAATGCTATTAAAATTATACCTATACCTGGACCTTGCGCTGCTATTTTAGCATTATCTGCTTCTGGACTACCATCAAATAAATTTTGTTATGAAGGATTTTTACCAAATAAAAAAAATAAAAGATTAAGTAGATTAAACGAATTAAAATTAGAGAAAAGAACATTAATTATTTATGAATCTAAACATAGATTATTAAATAATTTAAATGATATTAAAAATATTTTTGGATCAAATAGATATTTAGTAATAGCTAGAGAAATAACAAAAAAATGGGAATGTATTTATGGAGATACTATTGAAAAAATAATTTTATGGATTAAAGAAGATAAAAATAGATTAAAAGGAGAAATAGTTTTAGTAATTGATGGGTTCTATAATAATATTTCTAATGAAATACCTGAAGAAGTAATGAAAACTTTATTAATATTAAAAAAATATTTACCTTTAAAAAAAGCTATTAATATTACTGCTAATATTTATAAAATTAAAAGAAATATACTATATACTTTATTTTTAAAAAATAAATATTGATTATTATTTTATGATATATATAATATTATAAAGTTGATTAAACAGTCGCTTTTATTTAATATAAAAGAGGAAAGTCCGGACTCCATAGGGTTATGGTGCCAGGTAATTCCTGGGAAGTGGAAACTTACGAAAAGTGCAACAGAAAAAATACCGCCATAATAAAGTAATAATAATGGTAAGGTTGAAAAGGTATGGTAAGAGCATACCGATATATTAGTAATAATATATGACAATGTAAACTCCACCAGGAGCAAGGCTAAATAAGGTTTGTATTAACCCGTACTTATAAAAACCTGGGTAAGCTGCTAAAATATAATAAGTAATTATTATAATAGATAAATGACTGTTCAAGACAGAATCCGGCTTATAGATCAACTTTATTATTTGTTATATTTAAAATTTTTATTTAATATAACTAAGCTCATAAGCTTGTAAAGTATTTTGCATTAATGTTGCTACTGTCATAGGTCCTACTCCTCCTGGAACAGGTGTAATGTAAGAAGCTCTTTGAATTGCTGAATTAAAATTTATATCACCTATAATTTTATTATTTAATCTATTAATTCCTACATCTATTACAATAGCACCTAATTTAATCCATTCACCAGGTATAAAATTAGGTTTTCCTATAGCAACTATTAATAAATCAGCTGATTTTATATGATATTTTAAATTTATAGTAAAACGATGAGTAATTGTAATAGTACAACCAAATAATAATAATTCCATAACCATAGGCCGACCAACTATATTAGATGCTCCTACAATAACAGCATGTAAACCTACGATTTTTATATTATAAAATTTTAATAATTTTATTATACCTAAAGATGTACATGGACGTAATAAAGGTATTCTTTGACATAACCTGCCTATATTATATGGATGAAATCCATCTACGTCTTTATTAGGAGAGATCTTTTCTAATATTTGAGTTGTATTGAAATTTTTAGGTAACGGCAATTGAATTAATATTCCATCTATATTATTATCATTATTTAATAAATTAATGATTTTTATTATAGTATAATTATCTGTATTTTTAGGTAAATTATAATCATGAGAAATAAATCCTAAATTTTTACAAATTTTACGTTTATTTTGTACATAAATTTTAGATGCTATATCATCACCAATTAAAATAAATCCTAATCCTGGTGGTCTATATCCTTTTAATAAAAAATTTTTCATTTTTTTAATTATTTTGGTATATATTTTTGTAGCAACAATTTTTCCATTAATAATTTTAGCTTGCATTTTAGAAAAAACTCGTTTTAAATAATTTTATTATTAATTTTTTTAATTTATTTAAAATAATAAAATATTGTGTTAATATGAGATTTCTGCGCTCTTAGCTCAGTAGGATAGAGCAATAGCCTTCTAAGCTATTGGTCACAGGTTCGAATCCTGTAGAGCGCAAATATTTCTAATTTTTTATAATATAAAAAATAATACTAACGATATTTATTAGCATAAAAAAATGCTCTATCTAAATCAGATATTAAATCATTTGAATCTTCAATTCCTACTGATATTCGTAATAATAAATCAGAAATTTTTGCTTGTAACATTTCTTCTTTTGTTATGCAAGCATGGGTCATAGTTGCTGAATGAGAAATTAAACTTTCTACTCCCCCTAATGATTCTGCTAAAGTAAATAATTTTAATGAATTTAAAAAAACACTCAACATTTTTTTAGAACCATTAAAATCAAAACTTAATATAGCTCCAAATCCTTTTTGTTGAATTTTTGCTATTTTATGTCCAATATTACTACTAAGTGATGGATGGTATATTTTTTTTACTAATTTTTGAGTTTTTAAATATTTAATAATAATTAAAGTATTTGTTTCTGCATTTTTTAGTCTAGGATATAATGTTCTAATTCCTCTAAGTAATAAATAACTATCAAAAACTGAACTAGTTACTCCTATATTATTACTCCACCAAGATAATTCTTCAAGAATTTTTATATTTTTAGAGATAACAGCACCTGCTATTACATCAGAATGACCGTTTAAATATTTTGTACATGAATGAACTACTAAATCAGCTCCTAAATTTAATGGATTTTGAAAAACTGGACTAAGCAATGTATTATCTATTACACTAATTGCTCCTGATTTACGTATTTCATTACAATAATCAGTAATATTAACTACATTTAATAATGGATTACTAGGACTTTCTATAAAAACCATTTTAGGTTTATCTAATAAAACAGATAATAATTGATTTTTATCATACATAGTTATAAATTTTACTTTATATATTCCTTTCTTTAATAAACTTTTAAAAAGTCGATAACTTCCACCATAACAATCATTAGGACAAATTAATAGATCACCTGGTTTTAATATTGATATAATTATTAAATAAATTGCAGACATACCACTATTAGTGGTAATTGATCCTAATCCATTTTCTAATGACGATATAACATTTTGTAATGTATCTCTTGTAGGATTACTTTTTCTAGAATAATCATGTTTTCTAGGATTATTAAAACTATTAAAATTATAAGTAGTAGTTAAATATATTGGAGGAATAACAGAACCATATTGTTTATCTGTATTTAAACCATTATGTATGGATATAGTTTTTTTATTATAATGCATAATTTTATCTATAAATAATTATAATTATTACTGAATGATTAATAATTGTAATTTATCATAAATTTAAATATAAATAAATGTAACTTATTTAAATTTAAATCTTAAGTATTTATAAATATAATTTTTATAAATTAAATAATATTATTTAAAATAATTAATTTTAATTAATTATTGGGTCGTGCAGGATTTGAACCTGCGACCAATTGATTAAAAGTCAACTGCTCTACCAACTGAGCTAACGACCCTATTTAATTATGGGTGATGACGGACTCGAACCGCCGACAACCTCCTTGTAAGGGAGGGACTCTACCAACTGAGCTAATCACCCTAATAAATAATATTATTATGCTATAATCAAAGATAGAAAGAAGTCAATATATTTTAATAAAAATTTGATAAAAAATCAAACTTTATTTATTTATATAATATAATAATGAGATATTAAAATAATAATAATTATAAAATAAGATATTTTATGATAATAAAAACTCGTTTTGCACCTAGTCCTACTGGTAATTTACATATTGGAAGTATTCGTACAGCTTTATATTCATGGTTATTTGCTAAAAAAAATTTAGGAAATTTTATTCTAAGAATAGAAGATACTGATATTAAAAGATATAAAAAAAATTCCATTCAAAATATTATAAATGGATTAAAATGGTTAAATATTGATTGGGATGAAGGTCCTTATTTTCAAAGTAAAAGAATTGATAGATATAATCATATTATTAATAATATGATTAAAAAAAAATTAGCATATAAATGTTATTGTTCTAAAAAAGAATTAGAAAAAAGTAAAAAAGAACAAATTTTAATAGGAGAAAAAGTAAAATATAATGGTAAATGTAGAAATTTAAATAATCTTATTGATCAACATAAAAAACCATTTGTAGTAAGATTTCGTAATCCTGATAATGGTATAGTAAAATTTAAAGATAAAATACGTGGTATTATAACATTTAATAATAATGAATTAGATGATTTAATTATTAAAAGAACTGATGGTATTCCTACATATAATTTTTGTGTAGTTGTTGATGATTGGGATATGGGAATTACACATGTTATTAGAGGAGAAGATCATATAAATAACACTCCTAGACAAATTAATATAATTAAAGCTATAGGAGCTAAAATACCAATATATGCACATGTTTCAATGATTTTAAATCAATCTGGAGAAAAAATTTCAAAAAGATTTAATAATATAAATATTTTACAATATAAAAAAGAAGGTTATTTACCAGAAGCATTATTAAATTATATTATACGTTTGGGATGGTCTTATGGTGATAGAGAAATTTTTTCTTTAGATGATATGAAAAAATTATTTAATTTGAATAATATTAGTAAATCACCTAGTATTATAAATACTAATAAGTTAAATTGGTTAAATAAATATTATTTAAGTAAATTATCAAAAAAATATATGATTAATTATTTAACTAATTTTTTTGAAAAAAAAAATATTAATATAAATAATGGTCCTAAAATAAACGATTTATATCATATATTTAATAATAGATGTAATACTTTAAAAGAATTAAGTAATCTATGTTGTATATTTTATAATACTCCTAATTATTCAAAAATTGATTCAATAAATAAATATTTAAATTTAGAAACAAAATATATTTTAAATAAATTATTTAAAAAATTTATGTTAATTAATATATGGTCAATATTAATTATTAGTTCTTCAATAAAAGAAATATCTATAGAATTAAATTTAAACTTTTCTGAAATAGCTATGCCATTAAGATTAGCTATAACCGGTATGGTTAATAGTCCTCCTATCAATAATATAATATATTTAATGGGAAAAAATAAAGTTTTAAAATATATTAATAATGCAATTAATTTTATTATATTAAATAATAAAAAAATATAAATAAATAATAATTAAATATTAAAATAGAGGTAGGCGGTATATTTATCCGCTTATCTTTTAAAAATTTAAAATTAATTTCTTAATTTAGGTGTTATTAATTGTTCTTTAATAGAAGCTGCTAGTTCATCTAATGATGAATGTTCAGGATGTTCATATTCTAATGGTTCTCCTGAAAGTTGTGCTTCTGCTAAATATGTATGTACAGGTTGTCCTGTATCATCTTCCATTACTACATGATACCATGGTTTATTACGTAATGTTTTACTTTTGGCAACTTCATCAATTTTAGGATCTCTTAGTGAATATTCAGGATCAACATCAATTATTACTCCTAAAAAACCTAATAATTTATGTCTAACCTGTTGACCAATACTAAATTTACTGGTAATCATCATTTAGCTCCTAATAAATATTAGAATAGTTATATTTTTATTATGATGAATAATATTTCTATCAAATTAATAAATTATGACTATCTTGAAATATAATTTCTTTTAATATAACATATATATTTATATTATTTATATAAATTTAAACTAATAAAAATATAAATTTACTTTTTTTAGAGATGTAATTAATGACAAGACCTATTTTTGCTGTTATTAATACTAATGCATTAAAACATAATTTAAAATTAATAAAAAATATAATATCTAAATCAAAAATTTGGTCAGTAATAAAAGCTAATGCATATGGACATGGTATTAAAAATATTTGGAAAAGTTTAATACAAACTGATGGTTTTGCAGTATTAACTTTAGATGAAGCTCTTTTGTTAAGAGAATATGGTTGTAATAAACCTATTCTTTTATTAGAAGGTTTTTTTAATATAAAAGATTTAGCAATAATATATAAATATCATTTAACAATTACTATACATAGTAATTGGCAACTAAAAATGTTACTATTAAATAAACCAAAGTATCCTATTGACATATATATAAAAATTAATAGTGGTATGAATAGATTAGGATTTAATTTAAAACATATTCATTCAGTAATAAATATTATTAATTTAATTAAAATAAAAAATGTTACTTTTATGACTCATTTTGCTAATGCATCTAAAAAATCCCATAACATAATAAATTATACTATAAATTATATAAATAATTATATAAATAAATATAATTTTTTACGTTCATTTGCCAATTCTGCTGCTGTATTATGGCATCCACAAACATATTATGACTGGGTAAGGACAGGAATAATATTATATGGAGCATCTCCTACTGGAAATTGGAAAGATATTAAAAAAAATAAAATTATTCCTGTAATGACATTAAATAGTAAAATAATTAGTATACAAAAATTATTACCAGGAAATACTGTAGGATATAATTATTCATATTGTACTAATAAATATCGTCGTATAGGAATTGTAGCATGTGGCTATGCTGATGGATATCCTAAAAACATATCTAATAATACTCCTATTTTAGTAGACGGACATATAACAAAAATTTTAGGTGATGTTTCTATGGATATGATTGCAGTAGATTTAATAAATATTCCAACTGCAAATATTGGAAGTAAAGTAGAATTATGGGGAGAAAATATTAAAATAGATGATATTGCTCAATCAGCAAATACTATTAGTTATGAATTAATGTGTTCTTTGTCTAAAAGAGTACCAATTATTATTAAATAAATAATTTATAATTTTTTATTAATATTTTATAAGATATAATAAAAAATATTAATTAATATTTTTTATATTTTAAATTAATATTTTATTAAAATAAATATCTGAATATTTTTTAGAGGATTTATGAATATTATTAGTACATGTAAAAAAAAAAATGTACTAGAAGTAAAAAATCTTAGTATTAGTTTATTAAATAAAAATAATGAATTCATTCAAATTATTCATAATATATCATTTAATACATATTTAAACGAAATATTAGCAATTATTGGAGAATCAGGATCAGGTAAATCTATAACTTCATTATCTATAATGCGTTTAATTGAATTTTATGGTGGAAAAATTATTAATGGTAATATTTTTTTATATACAAAAAAAAATAAGAAAATAGATTTAACTAAATTAAAATTATCAAATTTAAATAAAATTAGAGGCACAGAAATATCTATGGTATTTCAAGATCCTTTTAGTAGTCTTAATCCTTTATTTAAAATAGGAGAACAAATAACAGAAATAATTCAGTTACATCAACATAAAAGTTATAGTAATTCATTAAATGAAGCAAAAAAAATATTAGATTTAGTACAAATTCCTAATATTAATAATATTATTAATTATTATCCTTATCAATTATCTGGAGGAATGTTACAAAGAATATGTATTGCTATAGCAATATCATGTTATCCAACTATTTTAATAGCTGATGAACCTACAACTGCATTAGATTCTATATTACAAAAAGAACTATTAAAATTAATAAAAGATATAAAAAAAGAAAGAAATATAGGAATAATTTTTATTACACATAATTTAAGTTTAATTAATTTAATAGCAGATCAAGTAATTATCATGTATAAAGGGAGAATAGTAGAAAAATCTTCTGTATTTAATATTTTAAATAATCCTAAACATCATTATACTAAATATTTATTAAAAAATTATCCTAAATTTATTTTTAATAAAAATAAAAAATTTTTTTATACTATAAAATATAGCTTATTATATAATCAATATGCATGTAATAAAACTATAATTAAAAAAAAAATACCACTTTTAAAAATTAAAAATATTATTACTCGTTTTAATATAAAAAAAAATTTTTTTAGTAAAATATCACATCAGATATATGCTGTAGAAAAAGTTAGTTTACATTTATATAAAGGAGAAACATTATCTATAATTGGTGAATCTGGATGCGGAAAATCAACAATAATAAAATCTATTTTTAATTTAGTAGATAGTCAAATTAAATTATTTTTACTTAATAATAAAAAAATAAATTTATATAATTCAAAAGATTTATTATATATTAAAAAAAATATACAATGTATTTTTCAAAATTCATATACATCTCTTAATCCCCAAAAAAAAATTGGTTATTCTATAATGGAACCATTATTAGTACATAATATATTATTAACACATGATCAATTAATACAACGTATAAAATATTTACTTAAATGTGTAGGTTTAAAATCTGATTTTATAAATCGTTATCCTAAAGAATGTTCTGGAGGACAACGTCAAAGAATTTGTATAGCTAGAGCATTAGCAATTAAACCTAAAATTATAATAGCTGACGAATCATTTTCATCTTTAGATATTATAATACAAAATAAAATATTTAATTTAATACTTGAATTACAAAAAAAATTTAATATATCATTTATAATAATATCTCATGATATTACAATGATTAAACGTATTAGTCATCGTATAGCAATAATGTATTTAGGTGAAATAATAGAAATTGGTTCTTCAAAATCAATTTTTGAAAATCCTCAACATAATTATACTAAAAAATTAATATTTTCAATATTTAATATGAATATAAAAAATAATAAATATTCTAGTACAGAATTATATTCTAGTAATTTTAAAAAAAATAATATTTTTCCTATTGGAACTATATTACCAAAAAAAAAATTTATTAAAGTAGGTATAGATCATTATGTAATAAAAAATTTTAATAATACTTAAATATAAAAATTAAATTAAGGTAAATAAATAATGATATTAAAAAACAATATGAAATATAAAATATTATTTATTATTTTATTATTTATGTTTAATAATATGTTATTTGCTAATACAAAAGATATAATAATAGCTATTGGTTCAGATTTAACTACTTTAGAACCATATGATGCTAATGATACATTATCACAAAATATTGCTAAATCATTTTATCAAGGATTATTTGAATTTGATAAAAATATGAAAATAAAAAATGTATTAGCAAATAATTATAAAATAGAAAATAATGGATATATTTGGATTATTTATTTAAGATCTGGTATTAAATTTCATGATAATACTAATTTTAATGCTAATTCTGTTAAAATTAATTTTGATCGATTTAAAAATAAAAAAAATAATTATAAAAGATATAGTTTATTTAATATTATTGATAAAATTATTATTTTAAATAATTTAAAAGTAAAATTTATTTTAAAACAACCAATATCTTCATTTATTAATATTTTAGCACATCCAGCTGCAGTTATAGTATCACCTAATGCTATAAATAAGTATGGTAAAAATATTAAATTTCATCCAGTAGGAACTGGACCATATATTTTTGTTAAATGGTCTCCAAAAGAATATTTAAAAGTAAAAAAATGGAATAAATTTTGGAAAAAAAAATATCCTAAAATAGATAATATTACTTGGTTATCAGTATTAGATAATAATAGTCGAATAATAATGTTAAAAAATGGGGAAGTAGATCTTGCATATCCTATTTCTTCTGAACAAATAAAATTTTTAAAAAAAAATTCTTCTAATATTAATATATCTATAATTACTTCAATCATGCAAAGATATATTAGTTTTAATGTTACTAAACCTCCTTTTAACAACTTAAAAGTTAGAAAAGCAATTAATTATGCTATTAATCGTAATATTTTAATAAAAGTTGCTTTTTCTGGATGTGCTATACCATCTTATGGAATTGTATCTCCTTTAATAAAATATTCAATACAATATCCAAAAATTAAATATGATCTTAAAAAATCTAAAAAACTTTTAAAAGAAGCTGGTTATCCTAATGGATTTAATACCATATTATGGTCTTCACATAATAATAGTACATCATTAAAAGTATTACAAATTATTCAACAACAATTATCATTAGTAGGTATTCATGTTAAAATATTTGCTTTAAATACAGAACAAAGAGTTACACAAGTAGAATCTAAAAATAAAAAATATAGTGAATTATTAATGTTATATACAGGATGGTCTCCTTCTACAGGAGAAATTAATTGGGCTTTAAATCCATTATTTTCAACATTATCATTTCCTCCAATGCTATTTAATACTTCTTTTTATAGTAATAATATTGTAGATAAAACATTAATTAATGCTAATAAAATTACTAATATATGTATAAAAAAAAAATTATATAAAAATATACAAGATATTATCTGGTATGATAAACCATGGGTTCCATTAGTAATAGAAAAATTAATTGTTGCTTTTAATAAAAAATTAATTAATTTTTATATACAACCTGATGGAGGATTTGATTTTACTGAAGTTGATAAAATATATTAATTATAATATTAAAATTTATGTTAACATTTATATTTAAAAAAATTATAGAAACAATTATATTAATATTTATAATTATTTTTATTGTATTTACAATATCTCACATATTACCAGGAGATCCTGTTAGTTTAATGAGTAATCCTGAAGTTAGTGATATTACAATTAAAAATATACGTATTGAATTAGGATTAGATCAAAATTTTATTAAACAATTTATATTTTTTTTAAAAAATATTATACATGGAAATTTAGGATATTCATTTATTTCTAAAAAATCTGTATTAGAAGAAATTTTACCAAAATTTTTAAATACATTTTATTTAACAATAATAAGTATTATAATAGGATCTATTATTGGAATTTTATTAGGAGTATTAAGTTGTATAAAAAATAATAGTAATATTGATTATATAATAAATATATTTACTATTGCTGGAATATCATTTCCTCCTTTTATAATTGGAATATTATTAATAGAATTCTTTTCTATAAAAAATAATTTTATTTCAATTTATAATAATAATTATCATATTTATATTTTACCTGCTATTACTCTTAGTATCACTATTATATCAATTATTACTAGAATTACTAAAATATCTTTACAAAATATTATAAAAGAAAATTATATTTGTAGTGCAAGAGCTAATGGTATTAGTGAATGGAAAATTTTTATAAAATATGCATTGCGTAATGCTATGATTCCAATAATTACTGTTATTGGTTTAGAATTTGGTTTTTTATTAAGTGGATCTATTACCATAGAAATAATATTTAATTTACCAGGAATGGGAAGATTATTATTAGATGCGATAGAAATGAGAGATTATCCTATAATACAAGCTTCAATAATATTATTTTCAATAGAATTTATTTTAATTAATATAATTTTAGATTTTATCTACCGATTAATTAATCCTAAACTTAAAAACAAATTTATTATATAAGGAGTAAATAAATTAGATGAGCATATTTAGGTGTTTTATTAATGAATAAATTAAATTTTAGTTTTAAAATATCAATCTTATTTATCATATTACTTATTTTTATATCTATATTTTATCCATTAATTTTACCTTTTGATCCTATAAATTATTTTGATTTTAATCATTTAAATGAAGGTCCTAGTAAATTACATTGGTTTGGTTTAGATTCTTTAGGAAGAGATATTTTTAGTAGAATATTATATGGAACTCATATTACACTAATAATTAGTATTATTTCTATAATTATAGGAGCTATAATTGGATCTATTTTAGGATTATTTATTGGATATTATCAAAATTATCTAGATATTTTAATTATGAGAATATGTGATATATTACTTGCATTACCTAGTATATTATTAGCTGTATTAATATCAATTTTTATTAAAAATGGAATTTTAAATATAATTTTTTCTATATCTATTTTAAATATTCCAATTTTTATTAGACTAGTAAGAAGTAATACTTTAATAATAAAAAACCAAGATTTTATCTTGGCATCTCGTTGTATTGGATTATCTAATATTAAAATTATTTTTTATCATATTTTACCTTGTATTATTAATTCAATTATAATATATTCAACGATGAGAATAGGAACAGTGATTATTACTGCTTCAAGTTTATCTTTTTTAGGTTTTGGTGTACAACCTCCAATTCCTGAATGGGGATCAATGATAAATGAATCAAGATCTGATATCTTAATATCACCACATTTAATTGTTTTTCCTAGTTTAGCTATATTTATAACTGTTTTATCTTTTAATATTTTAAGTGATAATATAAAACATTATATACAATTTAATAAAAAATATTAATTATAATAAACATTATAATTTTGATATTTCTATTATTTTTTTTAAATTTTTAATATCAATTCTTTTAAATAATATTTTAAATGTATTAATTTTTTTTCCTAAAAGTGGTTCATCTAAATTATAAAAACATATTTTTTTTTTCAAAAAAATTTCACTGTTTTTAGATAATATAGGCATAATTGGTTTTATATAAGTTATAATTACACGAAACATATTAATACCCATAGAACAAATATTTTGTATATTTGAATCTGTATAATTTTTTTTAGATAATAACCAAGGTTTTTCATTATCAATATAACGATTAGCAATATCTGTTAATTTTAAAATTTCTTTTATAACATGACTAAATTGTAAATTTTGAAAATAATTATTAATATTTTTTGCTTGCTTAACAAAATTATAATATAATTTAATATCAATATTTTTTGATAATGTATTATTAAAGTAACGATTTATAAAATATGATGTACGAGATGCTAAATTAACTATTTTATTAACAATACTATTATTAATCTTTATTACAAAATCATCTAAATTCAAGTCAATATCATCTGTATTTAAAGATAATTTTGAAGCATAGTAAAAACGTAAACTATCAGAATCTACATATTTTAACCAATTTTTTGCAGTAATAAATGTACCTCTTGATTTAGACATTTTCTTTCCATTTAATGTTACATGTCCATGAACAAACAATTTATTAGGTTTTCTAAAATTACTTCCTTCTAAAATAGCAGGCCAAAATAAACTATGAAAATAAATTATATCTTTTCCTATAAAATGATATAATTCTGTTATGGAATTAATATTCCACCATTCTTTAAAATTTAATTTTTTATTTTTATTACATAAATTTTTAAAAGTACTAATATATCCAATAGGAGCATCTAACCAAACATAAAAATATTTATTAACTGTTCCTGGTATTTTAAATCCAAAATATGGTTCATCTCTAGTTATATCCCATAATTTTAATCCAGATATAAACCATTCTTTTACTTTATGTTCTACTGATTTTTGTAAAACTCCTGAACTAATCCATTTTTTAATTTTATTAGTAAATTGAGGTAAATCGAAAAAATAATGTGTGGTTGCATGTAATTTTGGAAGAGTACCGGATAAAATAGAAACTGGATTAATTAAATCAATAGAACTATAAGTTGATCCACAAACTTCACAATTATCTCCGTATTGATTTAAAGAATTACATTTTGGACATGTTCCTTTTACAAATCTATCTGGTAAAAACATATGATATTTATCATCATATAATTGATTAATAATTTTTGTTTTAATAAATTTATTTTTTTTTAAACGTAAATAAATAGATCTAGATATTAATCTATTTTCATCACTATGTGTAGTATGATAGTTATCATAACTAATATTAAAATTATTAAAATCTGATACATGTTGTTTATATATTTGAGAAATCATTTTTTCTGGTGAAATATTTAACTCTTTTGATTTTAACATAATAGGAGTACCATGAGAATCATCTGCACAAATAAAATATATTTCATTATTATTCATTCTATTATATCTTACCCAAATATCTGCTTGAATATGCTCTAACATATGTCCTAGATGTATAGGACCATTAGCATATGGTAATGCACATGTAACTAATATTTTTTTTTTAGTTTTTATCATAAATTTATAGATAATAGAGAAAAAATTTTGTATTTTTAATAAAAATAATATCATTAATTTTTATTAAAAAATAGTAAATAATAAGTTTTATTTATTTTAAAATAAATTAATGAGCTAAATTATTATATAATTTTATAATAAAATGACTTCCAATAGGATTTAATAAATACAAAGATATTATTAATAATAAATAACAAAATATTTCTTCTCTAAAAAAATTATTTTTTATAATAGGTAACTTAAACTTTTTTTTATATGGCCATAATAATGGGACTCCATAAGGAGTTAACATATCAGATAATATATGACTAAAATAACCTATAATAAATCCAATTTTTACATCAATAGGTATAAAATTTAAATTAAAAAAAAATAAATAAGAAATAATAATAATTAAAGATAATAAGCTATGAGTAAAACCTCGGTGACCAAATAATTTAGATATTATATGTGAAAATATTTTTATCCTATTTCCTAAAATAGATTTAGGATGATCAATATCTGGTAATAAACATGTTATTAATGATGCTGGAATAATATGCCACCAATCATATTTAATGATATATTTATTTAAAATAAAATGTTTAATTAAAATACTACTAGATATAGCAAATATTATATGTCCTTTGAATTTCATTTAAATATCCTAAAATAAATTTTAATTATTTTACCAATTTAACAATAATATTATATGTATCAATATCTATTTCTTTAATAACAACTTTAATTGTATCATTTAATTTAAATAATAATTTATTTTTAATATAAATTAAACCTCTTTGAGAATTAATATTAATTTCATTAATAATTGGATATAAAAAATTTTTTGGTATAAAAGCATATGCTCCATTTTTTATTAAACGAACACGAATACCAATACATAATATATCAATTATTTCAGATATAAAAATTTCTTTTGTATAAATACTATTTTTTAAATATTTATAATATAACCAAGCAGATAAATCTCTTGAAGCTTGTTTATTTAAATGTTTTTTTTTATTCATTAAAAAAAATATTTTATTTGATGGTTTATTAATTTTTTCTTTTTTAATTATAGATTTTAATAATCTATGGTTAATCATATCTCCAAATTTACGAATAGGAGATGTCCAAGTAGCATAACATTTAACTCCTAAATAAAAATGAGGAGCTGGTTTTATATGGAAAATTGTCATTAATTGATATTTTTTTAAACGATGTATTAACAATTTTAAATTTAAATTTTGTAATTTGTCATTAATTATTTTAAATCCTTTTAACTTCATTAAAAATGATTTATTACATTGAATATTATATTCTTTTAATAAAGATATTACTTGATTAATTTTATTATAATTAAAACCATTATTTATATTATAAATACCAAAACCTAAATTATTTTTTAAAAATTTAGCTGCACATATATTAGCAACTATCATTGCTTCTTCAATCATTTTATGTGCAATACGTTTTTCTTCTATTATAATATTTAATATTTTTCCTTTATTATTAAATATAAATTTATAATCTATATTATTAAATAATAAAACATGTTTATTTGTCCATTTAATACGATATTGATAGAATTTATATAATAATAATATTTGTTTTTTAACATTATTATCTATTGGTTTCCAACTTCCTATATTTTCTAACCAGTTAGATACATTATAATAATTTAATTTAGCTTTTGATTCTATCCAAGCTATAGAAAAATTTATATTTTCTGATAAAATACCACACTCATTAATTTTTATTTTACAGATTAATGCTGATCTTTTTTGATTAGGATTCAAAGAACATAAATTTTCTGATAAAAATTTAGGTAATAAAGGAACAGTAAATCCAGGTAAATAATTAGTAAACATACGTTTTAATGCAATTTTATCTAATTCACTATTTTCTGAAATATATGATGTAGGATCAGCTATAGCTATATTAATTATTAATTCTTTTTTAGATATTTCTTCTATATATATAGCATCATCTATTTCTTTGGTATCATTATTATCTATTGTAATAAAATATAAATTTGTAAGATCTTTTCTATATAAATTTTCATCTAATATATGTATGTTTTTACATAAAATATCACTAGGTGGATTAATTGAAAGATTATACTTAAACAATATAGACCACCATGGAATTAAATATTTATTATTATTAGTAATATATTCTATTATTTCTGCAAGAAAAATAATTTTTTGTGTTTTTAAAGGATGATTAATTATAGTTGCAATTACTTTATCTTTATTTTTAATAATATGTTTAATATTTACTTTAGGAAAACATTTTATAGTCATATTATTTAAATATTTTTTTTCTGGAATAATAAATAATTCATTATTATTAATTTGTATATGTCCTATAAAAATTTTAATAGATGATTTTAATAATTTAATAGGAATAGCTACTAATTTATCATCAATATATTTAATACTAGCAATAACATAATCTTCATGTATTACATATTTTATATATATATTGGAGATTTCATATATATGATTAGATTCTGTTTCTAAAATACCTGATCTTTTATCAAAAATTTTTATAATTCCTTTTACTAAAAAAGATTTATTAGAAAAATTTTTTTTTAATGAAAATAGTAATTTATTGTTATATAACATAATTAAAAATCTTTCAATTTCTGATTAATAAAATTATTATTTTATAATAAAATGTTTAAAAATAAACTTTAATAATTAAAATGGTATATCATCTTCAAAATCAATAATATTTTCATTTTTATCTGATAATAATGATTGGTCATTTTCTTTATTTATTATATTATTATCTTTTTTTGTATGCCAATTATTATTTTTTAATTTATCTTTATTATTAATTTCTTGTTTATTAATAATATTTTCATTTTGACGGGAATTATTACCTAACATTTGCATAGTACCTCCTACACTGACTATAATTTCAGTAATATAATGATCTTGTCCATTTTGATTTTGCCATTTTCTTGTTTGTAAATATCCTTCTATATATACTTGAGATCCTTTTCGTAAATACTCATTAGCAATTTCTGCTAATTTACCAAAAATTACAATTCTATGCCATTCTGTTTTTTCTCTATGTTCTTTTGTTTGTTTATCTTTCCAATGTTCTGAAGTAGCTATTATAATATTTACAACAGCATTACCATTTGGCATATAACGAATTTCAGGATTTTTACCTAAATTACCTATTAAAATTACTTTATTAATACCTCTTTTACTAGCCATAATATATAACCTTTTATACTGATAAATATAAAATTAATATAATAATTTATATTATATATTTTATATATACATAATTATTAGTTAATAATGTTCTATTGATAAACGTAATTTTTTCATAGCATTTTTTTCTAATTGACGAACTCTTTCAGCAGAAATACCATAATAGTTAGCTAATTCTTGTAATGTAGTTTTATTTTCATTTTTATTTAACCATCTAGAATATATTATTTTTCTACTTCGTTGATCTAATTTTAATATAGCATTTGATAATTTATTTGAAATATAATCTTTCCAATTTTTTTTTTCAATATCATAGGCAAAATTAGATTTTTTATCTTGAAGAAAATATATAGAATTAAGACTCCTATTATTTTTAATATTATTTTTAATAGGAAAATCAAATGTCATATCTTGTGCTGACATTCTTGATTCCATTTCTTTTACATCTTTAGTTGATACTCCTAATTCTCGGGCTACCATATTAATTTCTTCTTGATTAAACCAACCTAATCTTTGTTTCGCTTTTCGCAAATTAAAAAATAATTTTCTTTGTGCTTTAGTAGTTGCTACTTTTACTATACGCCAATTTCGTAATACATACTCATGTATTTCTGCTTTTATCCAATGAACAGCAAAAGAAACTAAACGAACACCGATTTCTGGATTAAATCTACGAACAGCTTTCATTAATCCTATATTACCTTCTTGTATAAGATCAGCTAATTGTAATCCATAACCAGAATAATGTTTTGCTACATGAACAACAAAACGTAAATGAGATAAAATTAATTTTTTTGCTGCTTCAATATCACTGTGATAAAATAATTTTTCTGATAGTTCTTTTTCTTCTATATTAGTTAACATAGGCCATATATTAGTTATATATATATATGATTCTAAAGTTCCTAATGGAGTAATGGATGATGTTAACACCATATCTTTAATCATCATATCCTCTTAAAATTTTAATTTTTACATAAAATAAATTTTTTAGTAAAATCCTAATTTTTAGAAAAAATAGCATTAATAAAATCTTTAGCATTAAATAAATGTAAATTAGTAATTTTTTCTCCAGATCCAATATATCTTATTGGAATACCAAATTCATTGGCTAAAGAAAAAATAACCCCTCCTTTAGCTGTTCCGTCAATTTTAGTAATAGTAATACCTGTAACTCCTATACTATCATGAAATGCTTTTAATTGATTAATAGAATTTTGTCCAATATTAGCATCTATTATTAACATAATTTCATCAGGAGATTCATTATCAATTTTTTTAATTACACGAACAATTTTTTTTAATTCTTCTATTAAATTTAAATTATTATGTAATCTTCCTGCTGTATCTGCTATTAATATGTCTATATTATTTTTTTTAGCTTTATATAAAGCATCAAAAATTACAGATGCACTATCTTTTTTTTTATAATTATTTATAATAAAACTATGACTTTTATTACTCCAAGAAGTTAACTGTTTATCAGCACCAGCTCTAAAAGTATCTCCAGATGCTAAAAAAACTGATTTATTATTTTTATAAAAATAATAAGCTAATTTTCCTATAGTAGTTGTTTTTCCAACACCATTAGCACCAATAATTAAAATTACAAATGGTTTTTTCTTCTTAATAATTAATGGTATTTCTACAGGAATTAATATATTTAACATTTCTTGTTTTATATAATTATATAATAAATAAGAATTTTTTATTTGTTTTTTATTTGCATAGTTAGAAACTAAATTAATAATTTTTTGAGTTGTTTTTAATCCTACATCAGCAGTAATTAAAGTATTTTTTAAAAAAATAAATAATTTTTCATCTATAATATTTTTATTATTAAAAATATTAATAATTTCTTTACTAATATTTTGACTGGTTTTAAATAAACTATGTTTTAAATAATTTAAAAAACCTTGTTTTTTTTCTTTAATTTTTATAGTAGGTATAGATATTTTATCTTTTATCATATTATTTAATTGTATAGTAATTATAATAATCTTATATTTATAATTTTATATTTTTAATTTTATAAAAGATACTTAATATTATTATTTAATTAATATATAAAAATTTTAAATTAATTAATATTATTTTTATATAAAATTTTATATAATTATAAAAAATAATTTAATATTATAAACATGAATAAAATAAATATTATTTCAGGAAAATGGAAAGGTAAAAAAATATATGTAATTAAAAATAAAAATTTAAGACCTACAATGAATTTTATCCGTGAAAATTTATTTAATTGGTTATCTAAAAAAATATATATGTTAAAATGTTTGGATTGTTATGCAGGTAGTGGTGCTCTTAGTTTTGAAGCTTTATCAAGAAATGCTTTATCTTCTACTTTAATTGAAAATAATCTAAAAATTTTTCAACAATTAAAAAAAAATTCTTTATTATTACAAGCTAAAAATTCAATTTTAATTTATAAAAATACTTTAGATTATTTATCTAAATCTGGAAAAAAATATGATTTAATTTTTATAGATCCTCCCTTTTCTAATAAAAATATATTAATTAAAAAAACTTGTTTTTTATTAGAAAATAATAATTGGTTAGAAAAAAATGCATTGATTTATATTGAATATAAATCAATTAGTACAAAAATAATCTTACCAAAAAATTGGTTTTTATATCGTAAAAAAAAATTAAGTATTGTAAATTACGAATTATATATAAGAAATAATACTTAATAAATTATTTATTATAATTTTTTTATTAAAAATAAATAAGGAATAGAATTCATTTTTTTCTTAATAAGTTTATAATTCATAAATAAACAGAATTGTTTTATATCTAAATAAACTAAATTATTATCAGTAATAATAAGTAAAGTTTGATTTAATATCATATTAATAGTACTTTTTTTTATCATTATTATTGTTTTAGGACATTGCAAACCTTTAATATTTAAAATATAAGTAGGATTTTTATAAAATTTTTTAATTTCATCCATATTAATTATATTAATTTTTTAAAAAAAATAATTATTTATTTTAATATTATATTCTATTATGAACATACAATATATAATAATTAATATTATTTTTATAAAAAATTATCTTTTAATTTTAAATATTATGTAATTATAAGGAAAATTTGTGAGTTTAACAAAAGAAAAACAAAAAGTTCTTGATAAAGCTATTAATCAAATAGAACAACAATTTGGTAAAGGTTCTATTATGAGGTTAGGTGATAATAGGACTATGGATATAGAAACTATATCAACAGGATCTATAACTCTAGATATAGCGTTAGGAATCGGTGGTTTACCTATTGGTCGTATTGTAGAAATATATGGTCCTGAATCTTCAGGAAAAACAACATTAACATTACAAGTTATAGCTGAAGCTCAAAAAATAGGGAAAATATGTGCTTTTATTGATGCAGAACATGCATTAGATCCTATATATGCAAGAAAACTTAATGTTGATATTAATCGTTTATTATGTTCGCAACCTGATACAGGAGAACAAGCATTAGAATTATGTGATGCATTAGCTAAATCAGGTGTAGTAGATGTTATTATTGTAGATTCTGTAGCAGCATTAACTCCTAAAGCAGAAATTGAAGGTGAAATAGGTGATTCTCATATAGGATTAGCTGCTAGAATGATGAGTCAAGCAATGCGTAAATTAGCTAGTAATTTAAAACAATCTAATACATTATTAATTTTTATTAATCAAATTCGTATGAAAATAGGAGTATTATTTGGAAATCCTGAAGTTACAACTGGAGGAAATGCTTTAAAATTTTACTCTTCTATAAGATTAGATATTCGTAAAATTGGTATAGTAAAAAATGGAGATAATATTATAGGTAGTGAAACAAGAGTAAAAGTAGTTAAAAATAAAGTTGCTGTACCTTTTAAACAAGCTGAATTTCAAATTATATATGGAGAAGGAATAAATATTTATGGAGAATTATTAGATTTAGGTGTTTCACAAAACATCATTGAAAAATGTGGTTCATGGTATAGTTATAAAAGTGAAAAAATAGGACAAGGAAAATTAAATGCTATAAATTTTTTAAAACAAAATAAAAAAAAATCAAATGAAATTGAAGCAAAATTACGAGAAATTTTATTAAATAAAAATATTTTTTAAAAATTATTATTTTTTAAAAAATTTTAAATTTAATATAAATCAATAAATAAATTAAAGGTTTTCTATATATGGAAAAGACAACCAATGAAATTAGTAAAATTTTTCTAAATTTTTTTTATAACAAAAAACATATTATAATGGATGGAAGTTCATTAATACCATACAATGACTCATCATTATTATTTACAAATGCAGGAATGAATCAATTTAAAGAATATTTTTTAGGATATAAAAAATCTAATTATTCACGTATAGTTACAATTCAAAAATGTATACGTATTGGAGGGAAACACAATGATTTAGAAAATGTTGGTTTTACCAATAGACATCATACATTTTTTGAAATGTTAGGTAATTTTAGTTTTGGAGATTATTTTAAAAAAGAAGCAATATATTATGCATGGGAATTATTAACAGATTCTAAATGGTTCAATTTAAATAAAAATAAAATATTTGTTACCGTATATTATACAGATAAAGAAACTTATAATATATGGAATAAAGATATAGGTATCTTAAAAAAGAATATTTTATTAATCGGAGATAAAAATAATATTCTTTATAATTCTGATAATTTTTGGCAAATGGATAGTACTGGGCCTTGTGGACCTTCTACTGAAATTTTTTATGATTTAGGTAATCATTTATCTGGTAATATTTTAAATAATCCTGGAAATCGTTTTATTGAAATATGGAATATTGTATTTATACAATTTAATAAAACTTCATATGGAAAATTAATTCCATTACCTATAAAATCAGTTGATACGGGTATGGGATTAGAACGTATTAGTTCAGTTTTACAAGGACTTGATTCTAATTATAAACTAAATATATTTAAAAAATTAATTCAATATATAGCTAAAATTACTAATACAAAAAATTTAGAAAATAATTCATTAAAAGTAATAGCAGATCATATTAGATCTACTGTTTATTTAATATATGAAGGAATATTACCTAGTAATGAAAATAGAGGATATGCATTAAGACGTATTATGAGAAGAGCTATAAATCATGGAAAAATATTAGGACAAAATAAACCTTTTTTTTATAAGTTAGTTAAAAAATTTATAGAAAATATTAATATTAATACTGAAATAATAAAATTAAATAAAAAATGTGATTTTATTGAAAATGTAATACAAAAAGAAGAAGAAAATTTTGAAATTATTTTAAAAAAAGGAACAATCTTATTAAATAAAGAAATTAAAAAATTAAAAACAAATATTTTAAATGGAAAAAAAATATTTTATTTATATGATACTTTCGGAGTATCAATAGATTTAATAAAAAATATATGTAAAAAAAAAAATATTGATATAAATCAAAAAGAATTTGAAAACTGTATGAATATACAACGTAATCTTGCTAGACAACATAGTTTATTTAAAAACACTCAAAATTTATTTTATATAAATAAAAAATCAAATTTTGATGGATATGATAAATATCAAACTGATAGTTGTATATTAGATATATATGTAAATAATAAATTAGTACATAAAATTAATAAAGGAAATAAAGGAGTAATAATATTAAATACCACACCATTTTTTGGTGAATCAGGAGGACAAATAGGTGATACAGGATTTTTAAAAAAAGATCAAAATAATTTTTTTCAAGTTTATGATACACAAATTAATGGAGATTTAATTCTTCATATAGGCGAAATGATTGAAGGTACATTAGAAATAAATAATCATATAAAAGCACAAATAAATATTAAACATAGATTAAATATTAGTAGAAATCATTCAGTAACACATTTATTACATGCTTGTTTACGTAAAATATTAGGAAATTATATACAACAAAAAGGATCTTATATTACAGATACTTATTTACGTTTTGATTTTTCTTATTTAAAAAATCTTGAATTACCAATTATATTACAAATAGAAAAAATGATAAATAATTATATATTTGATAGTATACCTATTAAAACATATATAATTGATAAAAATATAGCAAAAAAAGATGAAAATATAATATCATTATTTAATGAAAAATATAATGATATTGTTAGAATTATAGAAATAGAAAATATTTCTAAAGAATTCTGTGGAGGTACTCATATATTAAATACTCATCAAATTGGTTTTTTTATAATTAAAAAATTTAGTAATATATCACATGGTATTAAAAGAATACATGCAATTACTCATGATTATTCTTTACAATATATACAAAAACAAAACGAAAAATTAAAATTAATTTCTAATATTTTAAAAACAAATGAAATTAATTTGGTTGAAAAAATTTTAATATATAAAAATAAAAATAACATTTTAAAAAAATCTTTAAAAAACTTAGAACAATATTTTCTTAATAAAGAAAGTCAAATTTTATTTGATAAAAGTATTTTTTTACAAAATATAAATTTTATAATAAGTAATATTTATAATTTTCACCCTAAATTATTTCATTTTATTTTAAAAATTTTAATTAGTAAAATAAATAAATTTATTATAATATTATCTACTAAATGGGAAAATAATTTTTATTTAATAATAAAAATTTCTAAAAATTTATCTAAAGAAATTAATGTTATTGAAATTATTAATAAATTTTATGATAAAAAATATTGTAAAGTTGGTGGATGTGTTACTATAGCACAAGTAAATTGTAGTTTTAATCAAGAACAATTTTTTTTATTTTTAAATAAAATTAAATTATTTTTTTTAAAATTATATAAAAAAAATTAATATTTAATATATTATTAATAAATTTATAAGGTTATATGTTTAATTTTTATTAGTTTCTATTAAAATATTAATTAATTCTAATTTTTATTTTTTATTTCTTTTAAGGAGAAAAGGATGCTTATTCTTACTCGCCGAGTAGGCGAAACACTTATGATAGGTGATGATGTTATGGTAACAGTATTAGGAATTAAAGGAAATCAAGTACGAATTGGTGTTAATGCTCCTAGAGAAATAGCTGTTCATCGTGAAGAAATTTATCAACGCATTCAAGCAGAAAAAAATCAGCAAACGATTTGCTAAAATAAATAAAGTAATTTTATATAAACAATTTTTAAATAATTAATTTGACTTATTTTTTTATAAAATATAATATAATTTTTATAATGGTGAGATGGCCGAGTGGTTGAAGGCGCACCCCTGCTAAGGGTGTATGTGGTATTCTACATCGAGGGTTCGAATCTCTCTCTCACCGAAAAGAAGCATCCGTAGCTTAGTGGATAGAGTACTCGGCTACGAACCGAGCGGTCGGAGGTTCGAATCCTCCCGGATGCAATAATTTATTAATATTTTAAAATATATTTCTTTTATTAAAAATAATAAAAATTATTTGATTATTTAATATAATCATTATATTTTTTTCTTAAAATTTTTGTTGCTTGTACCATATTATGTAAACTTTTTATTACTTCTTCCCATGTTCTTGTTTTTAATCCACAATCAGGATTTACCCAAAGTTTTTGAAAAGAAATATTTTTTAATGCCTCTGTTAAAAATAATTTAATATTATTTATAGATGGTATATTAGGTGAATGTATATCATATACTCCTAATCCTAATTCATTTAAATAATTTAATTTTTTAAATAATTTTATTAAATTAGTACCGGAACGAGATGTTTCAATACTGATAACATCAGCATCTAAATTTATTATAGAATGCATAATATCTTTAAATTCAGAGTAACACATATGAGTATGAATTTGTGTTGTATCTTTTGTCGATGATATCGTTAAATGAAAAGATTCTATTGCCCAATTTAAATATTCATTCCATTCAGATTTTTTTAAAGGTAATCCTTCTCTTAAAGCAGGTTCATCTATTTGTATAATTTTAATATTTACTTTTTCTAAATCATATATTTCTTCTTTTAAAGCTAATGCAATTTGCTTAGTAATTTCTATAGGTGAAATATCATTTCTAGGAAATGACCAAAGTAACATTGTTATAGGACCTGTTAACATTCCTTTAACTATTTTTTTTGTTAATGACTGTGCATATTGAGACC
>NZ_CP046224.1:36820-57867 GCF_012562605.1 Enterobacteriaceae endosymbiont of Plateumaris sericea
AAGACCAAAGTAACATTGTTATAGGACCTGTTAACATTCCTTTAACTATTTTTTTTGTTAATGACTGTGCATATTGAGACCAATATACTGTTATTGGTTTATTTCTACTAATATCTCCAATAATAATTGGAGGCTTTACACAACGAGAACCATAACTTTGTACCCAACCATTTTCAGTTATAACAAATCCATTAAGATTTTCTCCAAAATATTCAACCATATCATTTCTTTCAGGTTCACCATGTACTAATACATCTAAATCTAATTTTTCTTGAATATTAATTATATTTTTAATATGATTTTTCATATTTTTTTTATAATTATTATAATTAATATATCCTGATTTAAAATCAGATCTTAATTTTCTAATATCTAATGTTTGAGGAAATGATCCTATAGTTGTAGTTGGAATTAATGGTAATTGTAATTTTTTTTTTTGTAAAATTGATCTAGTATTATAATGTTTACGATTATTTATAATATTCTTACCAAGTAATAATATTTTTTTTTGTACTTGTACATTAGTTATTTTTTTAGAAATTTTTCTAGTATATATGAATTTACTCCATTCAACTAATTTACTAGGATCATTATTATTAATAGCTTTAACTATTAAAGATAATTCTTTACATTTTTGTATAGCAAAAGAAAACCAATTTTTAATTTTTTTATCTAATTTAAATTCTAAATTTAAATCTACTGGACTATGTATTAATGAACAGGAACTACCAATCCATAAGAATGGTCTATTATTTTTTATAATTGTTAAAATATCATACCATTTTTTTAAATCAGTTTTCCAAATATTTCTACCACTAATAATTCCAAAAGATATAGTCCATTTTTTAGAAATATTATTATTAATATATTCAATATTATCTTTTCCATTAACTAAATCTATATGTATTCCATTTATAGGTAATAATTTAATTAATTCAATATTATGAGTAATACCTCCAAAATATGTTGTTAATAATATATTAATATCATTACTAATATTATTTCTTAAAATATCATAAGTATTTTTAAATGATTGTAACCATTTTTTTGGTAATTCTAAAGCTAAAATAGGTTCATCTATTTGAACCCATTGAATATTTCTTTTTTTTATTTCTAATAATATTTCAATATAAATTGGTAAAATTTTTTTTAATAATTCTAAACGACTAAAATTATTTTTTTCTCCTTTAGTACCTAACCAAAGATATGTAAGTGGACCTATTAATACTGGTTTAATATTATTAAAATTCATTTTAATAGCTTCATCTATTTCATTTAATAATTGTTTCCAAACAAAATTAAAAGATTGATTTTTATAAAATTCAGGAACTATATAATGATAATTAGTATTAAACCATTTAGTCATTTTACTAGCATTTAATGCTTTTTTGTTATGAATAGAACCTCTACCAATATAAAACATTGTATCTATGTTTATATAATTATCTATTTTTTCTTGAAATCTTTTAGGAATATTTCCTAACATTAAACTAGTATTAAGTATATGATCATACCATGCAAAATCACCTATAGGTAATAAATCAATATTATTATCTATTTGTTTATTTAAATTAAATTTCCTAATATTATAACCAATATTAAATAATTTTTCTTTTGTTATTTGATTATTCCAATATTTTTCTTGAGCTTTTTTTAATTCACGATATGGACCAATTCTAGGAAAACCTAATGTATGACTTAATACTTTCATATTTATAAAATACCTATTTAATTATTAAAATTTATATAAATATTTATTATTTATAAGTATTAGATTTAATTAAGAATAATTTCTTTTATTTATAAATATATAAATTTATTATTTGAAATAAGTAAATATTTAGATAATTTAATTATTTTCACGCAAAAGATTATTAATTTCAATTTTACTTAAAGTTTTATAGTCTACTTTTTTAACTATTACAGCACAATATAAACTATATTTACCATTTTTAGATGGTAAATTACCAGAAACAACAACTGAACCACTAGGAACTCTACCAAAATAAATTAATCCTGTTTCTCTATCATATATTTTAGTACTTTGACCGATATATACTCCCATAGAAATTACTGAACCACTTTCAATAATAACTCCTTCAACTATTTCTGATCTAGCTCCAATAAAACAATCATCTTCTATAATTGTTGGATTAGATTGAATGGGTTCTAGAACTCCTCCTATTCCAACTCCTCCAGATATATGAACATTTTTTCCAATTTGAGCACATGATCCAATAGTTGACCAAGTATCTATCATAGTTCCTGTACCTATAAAAGATCCTATATTTATAAAAGAAGGCATTAAAATAACATTTTTATCTAAAAATGATCCATATCTTATAGTAGTAGGTGGTACAATGCGACAATTAAGTTTATTAAAATCATTTTTATTAATATAATAAAATTTAGAAGGAATTTTATCATAATAACAATTATAATTATCTCTTATAAAAAAATTATTACTAATTTTAAAATATAATAAAATAGCTTTTTTTATCCATTGATATGTTATCCATTTATTATCTATTTTTTCTGATACTCTTAATTTTCCTTTATCTAACATATCAATAACATTATTAACTGATTGAATTAATTCTTTATTTTGTAATGATTTTTCATTATTTTTATATTTAGAAAAATAATATTCTATTATATCTTTAAATTTTGTCATATTAATTTAATTATTAATTTTATTTCATGTAATTTAAGTAAGATATCATTTATTATATAAATAAACAATTTATTATATATAATACTGAAATCAATTTTTATTCATTAATTCTATTAATTTTTGTTCATTTATAATTATTATATTTAATTTTTTTACTTTAAATAATTTAGAACCGGGATTTTTCCCTATAATAATCATATCTATATTTTTAGATATATGATTATAAATTATAGCTCCTAAACTTATTAATTTTTCTATTATTTTTTGTCTATTTATTGTAGTTAATTTTCCTGTTAATACTATTTTTTTTTTATAAAAAAAATTATTAATTATATTAGTATTGTTCCAATAAATACCAATTTCATTAACTAGTTTATTAATTATATATAAGTTATTTTTATCATTAATAAATTTATATAAATTACATGCAATTTTTTTTCCTATTCCAGATATAAAACAAAAATCTTTTAAATCAGCATTTAAAAAATTATTTAAATTTTGAAAATAATTATTTAAATTATTTGCAGTAACTAAACCTACTTCACTAATTCCTAAAGAATATAAAAATCTAGTAAAAGTTGTTTTTTTTGATATTTCTAATGCGCTTAATATTTTTAAAATAGATTTAGTACCTAAATAAGGAATTTTATTTAAAGTATTTATATTTAAATTAAATAAATCTATAGAATTTTTTACTAAATTAATATCAACTAATTTATTAATAAGTTGATTACCTATATAATTAATATTCATTGCATCACGTGATATAAAATGTTTTAAATATCCTTTTAGTTGAGATTTGCAATTTAAACCAGATGAACAATAAAATATTGATTTATTATAACTTTTTTTTTTAAGAATAGATTTACAATCTGGACATGTTTTAGGAAAAATAATATTAGTTGTAATATTATTTTTTCTTTCTGTTTTTATAACATTAATTATTTTTGGTATAACATCACCACAACGTTGTACTACAATTACATCACCTATTTTTAAATTTAATTTTTTAATTTCATTAAAATTATATAAACTAGCATTACTAATATTTACTCCATCTATTTTAATAGTTTTAAATTTTCCTACAGGAGTAATTAATCCTGTTCGTCCTATTTGAAAAATAATATTTTTTAAAATTGTTATTTTTTCTTGTGGTGGAAATTTATATGCAATAGCCCATTTAGGAGCATGTGATGTAGAACCTAATAATTTTTGTATTTTAAAATTATCTATTTTAATAACAATACCATCAATATTATATGAAAAATTATTTCTTATTTTTTTTATTTTTTCATAAAAAAAAGAAATTTCTTTTAAAGAAGTACAGAGTACTGTATGTTTAGAAACTGGTAAACCATAATTTTTAAGTCGTTTTAATGTTTTAATATGACTATATAATTTGTTTTTATTTTTTATAAAACCTATACCATAACTAAAAAAATTTAATAATTTATAATTAATATCATTATAAATATTTTTTAATCGTAAAAAACTTAAGGCTGAACTACGAGTATTAGCAAATTGTTTATTTAAAATATTTTTTTTATTTAATATATTTAAGTTTTTTTTAGTCATAAATATTTCTCCTCTAACTTCTAATATAGGAGGAAAATTATTTCCTTGTAATTTATGAGGAATATCATCTACATATAATATATTATTAATTATATTTTCTCCTATCATTCCATTTCCTCTAGTAGAGGCTTGTATTAATTGACCATTTTTATATAATAAACTTGTTGCTATTCCATCAAATTTTAATTCACAACAAAAATTGTTATTATTTTTATTTAAAAAATTTTTTATAGGATTAAAAAATTTTAAAAATAAATCTTTTTCATTAAAAACATTATTTAATGATAACATCGGAATAATATGGTTTATTTTTTTTATATTTTGTAAAGAAATACCTCCTACAGATTTAGTCGGAGAATTATTTGTTATTAAATGAGGAAATAACTTTTCTAAATATTTTAATTTATATAATAGTTCATCATATTTATAATCCGGTATTTCTGGGTTATTTAATACATGATATTTATAATTATGATAATGTATTTTATTACGTAATTCTGTAATTTCTTCTTTTAATGATTTTTTCATAAAATTATTCATATAAAATATATATATTTAAAAATATTATTTAGTTTTCTTTTTCCATATAGTTCCAAATTGTGAATCTTCTAGTAAAATATTTTGATTATTTAATAAATTTCGAATATCATCTGCTTTTATCCAACATTTATTTTTACGAGCATTATTTCGTATTTTAATTAATTTTTCAATTTGATATTTATTAAAATAATATGAATTATTATTATTATTCTTAAAATAATTTTTAGGATTATAAAAAAGAATTCCTAAAATATTTCCTAAATCTTTTAATTTTAATATTAAATTATTAGCATATAAAAATTTTTTTTTATTATTTAAAATATTAATTTGATATGACATATTGAATAATATACTATAAACTTTTGGAGTATTAAAATCATCATTCATTGCTTCATAAAATTTTTTTTCAAAAAAAATATTTTGTTTATCTTTTTTATAATTTTGATATTCTATATTTTTTTTAAGTAAAATATCATTTATATAATATATTGATGTATATAATCTTTTTATAGAAGCTTCAGATTGTTTTAAAATATTTTCATTATAAATAATTGGACTTCTATAATGTGTAGAAGTAAAAAAATATCGAATAACTTCATTATTATATTTAGATAAAATATCTCTCAATTTTAAAGAATTATGTAATGATTTAGACATTTTTTTATTATTTATCATAACCATTCCACTATGAATCCAATAATTAACATGAAATGATTTATCAAAACAATATGATTGAGCTATTTCATTTTCATGATGAGGAAAAATTAAATCATTACCACCACCATGTATATCAAAACAATTACCAAAATATTTATGACTCATAGCTGAACATTCTATATGCCATCCAGGCCTTCCATAACCCCAAGGAGATGACCATCCAATTTGTTTTTTTTTAGATATTTTCCATAAAACAAAATCTATATAATTTTTTTTAATAGAAAAATGTATTTTTTTATTTTGTAATTTTAATTTATTTAAATTTTGTCGAGATAATTGACCATAATGTAAATAACTTTTAATAGAAAACATTACATCTCCATTATTAGCAATATATGCATAATTATTTTTAATTAAATTTTTAATTATTATAATAATTTCATTAATATGATCAGTTACTCTAGGTTCTATATCTGGATTTAAAAGATTAAGGCTTTTAAAATCTAATTGCATTTCAGAAATCATTTTATCTGTAATATATTTAATATTTATATTTTTTTCATTTGCTAAATTTATTATTTTATCATCAATATCAGTAATATTTCTTATATATTCTACTTTATAACCTAAATTTTTTAAATATCTTATAATTAAATCAAAAATTACAAAAGTCCTTCCATGTCCAATGTGACATAAATCATATGTTGTAACCCCACAGACATAAATTTTAACTTTATTTTTATGAATTGGTTTAAATATTTCTTTTTGTTTACTTAAAGTATTAAAAATTTTTAACATTGATAATTTCACTATAATTTTATAAAAATTAATTTTAATTAATAATTAACTTGTAAAAATTAATTATTTTAACTGATTAATTAATAATTAATCAATATTAGAATTACTATAATAATTTGAATAATTATCAAATCGAGCTATTTTATTATTAAATGTTAATCTTATAGTACCAATTGGACCATTACGTTGTTTTCCTATAATTATTTCTGCAATACCTTGTAAATTACTATGTTCATTATATACTTCATCTCTATAAATAAACATTATTAAATCAGCATCTTGTTCTATAGATCCAGATTCTCTTAAATCAGAATTCATTGGACGTTTATCAGATCTTTGTTCTAAAGATCTATTTAATTGAGATAAAGCTAATACAGGTACATGTAATTCTTTTGCTAATGCTTTTAATGAACGTGATATTTCAGCAATTTCTAATGTTCTATTAAAAGATAATGAAGGGACTCTCATTAATTGTAAATAATCAACCATAATTAAACTTAAGCCACTATGTTCTCTAAAAATTCTACGAGATCTTAATCTAACTTCAGTAGGAGTAAGTTCGGAAGAATCATCAATATATATATTTTTTTTCTTTAATAAAAGACCCATTGTATTTGAAATTTTTTCCCAATCATTGTCATTTAATTGCCCTGTACGAATACGTGTTTGATCAACTCTAGAAAGAGAAGCTAACATACGCATCATAATTTGTTCACATGGCATTTCTAAACTAAATATAAGTACAGGTTTATCTTGTGATATAGCTGCATTTTCACAAATATTCATTGCAAAAGTTGTTTTTCCCATTGAAGGTCGAGCAGCAATAATAATTAAATCAGATTTTTGTAATCCTGCTGTTTTTTTATTTAATGCATGATATCCAGTATCTATTCCAGTAACACCATGTTTTGTCGATTTATAAAAAGATTCAATTTTAGAAATTGTTACTTCTAAAATTTCATCTACTCCTTTAGGTTTGGTATCTTTATTTATACGTTTTTCTGCTATTTGAAAAATACGAGATTCAGCTAAATTTATTAATTCTTCACTCTTTCTTCCATTAGGATAATATCCAGCTTCAGCAATTTCATTCGCAGCTAATATCATTTCTCTAATAATAGCTCTTTCTCTTACAATATCAATATATGCATAAATGTTAGATACACTTGGAATATTTTTTGATAATTCAGCTAAATATGCAAATCCTCCTACATCATTTAATTTACTTTTATTTTCTAAAGATTCTGATAGAGTAATTAAATCAATTGGTTTTCCAGTATCTGTTAACATTTGCATTTCACTAAAAATAATTCTATGAGCAAATGTAAAAAAATCTTGTACTATAATTTTTTCTATAACATTTTCCCAACGATTATTATCTAACATTAACCCTCCTAGGATAGATTGTTCTGCTTCTAATGAATGAGGAGGTAATTTAATTCCTTCTATATCAAAATCTTTTCTAAATCTAGATCTTTTTATTATATTATTTACTATCATAAATTAACATTTATAAGGTATGAATATTGATATAATATTAATTATATAAAATTATATTTTAATAATTATTATAATTTTATATATCTTTTATATAAGATAATGCTTTATTTAATACTTGAATACTACTATTATTTAAATAATTATTTTTATTATTAATATATTTTTTAAAATTTACAGAACCATTTATTCCATTAAAAAAATTTAACATAGAAGAAATAATTATTTTTAAATGTATACCTTTTTTTAATTCCCTTTCTATATAAGAATACATAGATTTTATAATTATTATAGGAGTCTGTAAAATATATTTTTGATAAAAAATTTTTTGATCAATTTGCATTAAAAATTTGGGATCGTTAAAAATTTTTCTACCCATCATGACTCCATCTACATATTTTAAATGATTAATTACTTCTTTAAAACTTTTAATTCCTCCATTTATTGATATTTTAATATTTGGAAAATCTTTTTTAATTTCATATATAACTTTATAATTTAAATGAGGATTATTAAGATTATAATTAGTATTAATTTTATTAAACAGTAATGCTTTACGAGCATGAATAATAAACATATTACAACCACTAATAGATAATTTATCTATAAATTTATATAAAAAAGTATAACTATCATCATTATTTATACCAATACGAGTTTTTATTGTAATTGGTATTGAAACACTATCACTCATTGATTTGATACAATCAGAAAGAATATTATATTGTTTCATTAAACATGCTCCAAAATTACCTTTTTGAGATTTAATTGAAGGACAACCTACATTTAAATTAATTTCTTTATATCCTAATTTTTCTGCTTGTTTTGCACATAAAGCTAATATTTTAGGGTTATTACCTGCTAATTGTAACGCAATATTATTTCCATAATTATCTAATAAAATTGATTTATTATTAATAATAGCGTTAGAATGTATCATTTCAGTATATAACAAAGTATGTTTAGTTAGTTTTCTATAAAAATAACGACAATATTTATCAGTTTTTTTTAACATAGGAGCAACTGAAAATTTATAATAAGGAATTTTATTCATTTTATGAAATTTAATAAATTAAGTAATAATTATTATATATTTAAGTAATATAAGGATTTTTATTTTCTTTAAATTTTAAAAAAATAGGAATACCAAAAAAATTTAATTTTTTATATAAAAAATTTGATAAATAACGTTTATAATTATTTTCTAATTTTTTTACTTGATTTCCATGGATAATTAAAGTTAATGGATTATATTTACCTACATGTATATATTTTAATTTTATACGATGATTATTAATCATAGGTGGTGGAAAATTATTAATTGCTAAATACATAATCTTCATTAATTTTGAAGTATTAATTTTTTGGTTAGTTAAATTATATATTTTAAATAATAATTTAAATAATTTTTTTAAACCTAAACCATATTTAGCTGATATAAATATCATAGGTATGAATGGAAATTTTACTTTAATTATTTCTTTTATTTGTTTTATATTTTTAAATTGAATTTTATCATATTTATTAATTACTAGAATAATAGGTTTTCCTTGATTAATAATATAATTTATTATAGACATATCTTGATGAGAAAATATTTCTTTCGATCCATCAATAATAAATAAAATTATTTTAGATTTTTTTATAGATAAAAAAGAATCTTTAATTATATTTTTTTCTATATTTTTAATTTTATTTTTTTTTTTTATTCCCGCAGTATCAATAAGAATTAAATTATTAAAATATTTTTTTGTTATTTTATTCATATTTTCTATTGGTATAAAAATACTGTCCCTAGTTGTTCCCGCGATATTATTTACAATCATTCTATCTTCTTCAAGAATATTATTAATTAAAGTAGATTTACCAGCATTAGGAGTTCCTATAATTGCTAATTTTATACTATTATTTTCAATAGAATTATTATATTTAAAATTTTTAATTTTAATTAAATTTTTTTTTCGAAAAATATTTTTTATATAAGGTAATAATAATAATAATAATTTATTAATATGATGAACATCAATAATATTAATATTATATATTTTATAACCTAAAGAATAAAATTCTTTTTCACAATAATTATTATTTCTATTTAAAATAATTATAATATTTTTTTTATATGGTCTGATTTTATCTATAATTTCATAATCTATATTTGTTAAATATAATCCTTTTATTATAAATAAAATTAAATCTGATTCTTTAATAGCTTTAAAAGTTTGTTTATTTACTAAAGAATTATTTAATTCTATTTTATTTTTAGCATTATTATCACTAATTATACTACCCGTATCAATACAAATAAATTGATATTTATGTATTTTAACATATCCATAATTTCTATCTCTTGTAAATCCAGGAATATTATTAACTAATGCTTTATTAGTTTTAGTTAATAAATTATATAAGGTAGATTTTCCTGAATTTGGAGAACCTATTATAGTAACTATAGGATAATTTAACATTATTTGAATCTCATATATAATAAAATTAATAATTTATAATTTAAATACATAGATATTACCACTACGAGTTTGTAATATTAATTTATTATTTACTAATAATGATGATTGTATTTTATCATTAAATTTTTTAATTAATGTATTACCAATAATATTACCATTATGAAAATTTAACCAATAAATTTTACCACATTTATCTATAATAATAATATTATTTTTATAATAAATTGGAGTTATAGTTTCTTTATTTATAAATTTATTTTGTGACCAAATAATATTTCCTTTATTAATGTCTAATGATAAAAGTTTATTATTTATATCAAAAATATAAATTCTATTATTTTTAATAATAAAATCACTAGATACTTTATATGATTTTTTCCAAATAATATCCCCATTAGAAAGATCTAATGCATGAAAATTACCATTATAAGAAGCGACATAAATTATTCCATTTAAAATTATTGGTTGTGCATCAATATCATTAAAATCTAATATATGAAAAAAATTAGGAAATTTTGTTAAATCTTTTTGCCAAACCATAAAACCATTATTTAATATACGAGAACTAATAATACCATTATCACTACCAGTAATAACATTATTAAAAAATATTGTTGGTTTTGATGTTCCTCTAAATGAATATGATTCTAAAGGACCTAAATTTACTGTCCATAAAATATGACCGTTATTTTTATTTAAACCTTGTAAAATATTATTATTATTATGTACAATTAAAAAATTATTTGAAATAACTGGATCAGATAATACTTCACTAAAAACAGATGTTTCCCATATTTTATTTCCATTTTTAATATTTAAAGCAATAATTTTACCTTTTTCACTTCCTAAATATAAATAATTATTTGATATAACAGGACCACTAGATAATTCTTCAGATAAACAATATGTAAATATACAAAAATTTTTTTTAGCAAGATTTATGTTCCATATTATCTTTCCATTATTAATATCAATACATTTTACTATACCATCTCTATGAGCAATATATAATAGCTTATTTTTATATGCTATATGTAATTTAGAAAAATTATCATTTGATTTTTTAATAACTTTACTAAACCAGATTAGTTGAGGATTTATTTGGTTTTTATTTAAAACTTTTAAAGTAGTTTTATATTTTTTAAGTAATTTATTTTGACTTAAATAATAATAACTATTATAGTTTGAACAACTAGTAAACATAAAAGAACAAAAAATAAAAAAAATTAATATTAATTTTTGTAAATTCATTATTTCCTCTTTAATTATATTAAATATTTATTTTATTAAATAAAATTTTTTCATATTAATAAAATTATTTAAAAATTATATTAATTATAATTATATAGATTAAAATATTTAAAATTATTAAAAATAAGATTTAATAAATAAAATTATGTTTTAAAATTTAATATTTTTACTAATTCAGATATTAACTCTTTTTCAAAAAAAGTTATTTGTTTATTTAAAAATAAATCTTTTATTGTTAATTGTTTATTACTTATTTCTTTTTCTCCTATAATTAAAAGAAAACGAACTTTTTGTTTTATTGCTTGAATAATTTGTTTTTTTAAATTACTAAAATAATAACTAATAACTATTTTTAATAAAGGAAATTTTTTTCTAATTATTTCACTAATAAAAATAGTTTTATATAAAGCTGAACTATTATTCATAGGTACAAGATAAATATCTATTAAATAATCAATTTTTAGTTTTATTCTATTGAGATTTTTTATTAATAAAATTAAACGTTCTACTCCAATAGCACATCCCATACCACTAATATTAATTTTATTACTTAATTTTTCTACTAATTTATCATATCTACCTCCACCACAAATAGTTTTATGAGATCCTATCTTATTAGTAATCCATTCAAATACAATATCATTATAATAATCCAATCCTCTAACTAAACGATAATTTATAGAAAAATTAATTTTTAATAAATTTAGTATATCACATAATTTATTCAATTTAACTATGCAATTCTTACTAAGAAAATCTTTTAATTGAGGAGCTTTATTTAATAATTCTTGAATATTAGGATTTTTACTATCTAATATTCTTAAAGGATTTTTATATATTCTTTTTTTGCAATCATCGTCTAATAAGTGGAAATATTTTTCTAAAAATAAAATAAGTTTTTTAACATATTGTTTTCTATTTTCAGCAGATCCAATAGAATTAATTTCTAAGTAAACATCATCTATGATGTTTAATTCTTTCCAAAAATGATATGTCATTATAATTATTTCAGAATCTATATAAGGTGATTCTAATCCTAATGTTTCAATACCAATTTGATTAAATTGTCTATATCTTCCTTTCTGTGGACGTTCATAACGAAACATTGGTCCATTATACCATAATCTATTATTTAAAGAAGTAAAAATATTATGTTCAACTATTGCTCTAATACAACCTGCAGTTCCTTCTGGCCTTAAAGTAAGATTTTCTCCATTTCTATCGTTTAAATTATACATTTCTTTTTCTACAATATCTGTAATTTCACCTATTGCTTTTTTAAATAAAATACTTTTTTCTAAAATAGGAATCTTAATTTCTTTATAACCATGATTTTTTAATATTTTTTTAATAATATTTTCAATATATTCCCATAATAAAGTATCTGGGAAAAAATAATCATGCATCCCATGAACTGCAGTAATATTTTTAATCATATATACATATCTCTTATTTAATTAATAATTTTATTCATATAATATTTTATTTATCATTTAAAATATTAAACTAAAATTGATTTTTTATTTCAACTATGTTATATGTGTTAATAAAATTTTATTTTTTATTTATTTTAAATAATATTTTATGATAAAAAATTTTATTTATAAATAAATAAAATACTTATTTTATAAATATAAATTTAATTTATTTAAATAAAAAATTTATTAATATATTTATTTAAAATATTATATTTAATTTTATTAAATTTACCTTTCATAAAAAATTTTTATTCAAAATATAAATAATTTATTATTTTAATATATTATTTATTATCTTAATATAATTAAAAAATTATTTATAAATTAATAAAAAGGTTATAATATTTTGATAAAAGATGATATTTATTGGATGAATTACGCTTTAAATTTAGCTAAATTAGCAATTCAATCAGGTGAAATACCAGTAGGTGCTGTAATTATAAAAAATAATAAAATTATTTCAGAAGCTAAAAATAATTCTATTAAAAATAATGATCCTACAGGACATGCTGAAATAATAGCATTAAGAAAAGCTGGTAAATATTTAAAAAATTATAGATTATTAAATACAACTATGTATGTAACATTAGAACCTTGTATAATGTGTTCTGGTGCAATTATTATTAGTAGAATTAATCGTTTAGTATATAGTATTAGTAATAATAAATATTATAAAATAGGATCTTTTATAGATTTATTAGGAATTTATAATATAAATTATTGCATAAAAATTAATTCTGGAATATTAGTTAAAGAATGTACGAGTCTTATTAAAGATTTTTTTTCTTCAAAAAGAAAAAAAAATAATTAATATAATTAATTTTAGAGGGAATTAATTTTGAATCAAATTAAAAATTACTCAAATTATGATATGGAAATATGGCAATTAATTCAAAAAGAAATTAAACGTCAAGAAGAACATATAGAATTAATTGCATCTGAAAATTATGCTTCAAATTATGTTATGTATGTTCAAGGTTCTCAATTAACTAATAAATATGCAGAAGGTTATCCTAAAAAAAGATATTATGGTGGATGTAAATACATTGATAAAATAGAAAAAATAGCTATAAATAGAGCTAAAAAATTATTTAATGCAAATTATGCTAATGTACAACCACATTCAGGATCACAAGCTAATTTTGCTGTTTATTCTGCATTATTAAATCCTGGAGATAAAATAATGGGTTTAGAAAATTCTCATGGAGGTCATTTAACTCATGGTTCTATAGTTAATTTTTCAGGAAAATTTTATAAAAATATCCCTTATAAAATTAATAATAAAGGTATTATTGATTATGATAATTTATTAAAATTAGCGGAAATTCATAAACCTAAAATGATTATTGGTGGTTTTTCATCTTATTCTGGAATATGTGATTGGAAAAAAATGAGAGAAATAGCTGATATTATAAAATCATATTTACTTGTTGATATGGCTCATATTGCAGGATTAGTAGCTACTGGATTATATCCAAACCCAGTACCATATGCTCATGTAGTTACTACTACAACACATAAAACTTTAGCAGGACCACGAGGAGGATTAATTTTAGCTTCAGAAAATATTAATAATCTTTTTAATAAATTAGATGCTTCTGTATTTCCAGGAAGTCAAGGTGGTCCTTTAATGCATATTATTGCAGCTAAAGCTGTAGCTTTAAAAGAAGCTTCAGAACCAAAATTTTTAATATATCAAAAACAAGTTTTAAAAAATGCTAAATTAATGGTTTCTATATTAAAAAAACGTAATTATAAAATTATTTCAGATAATACACATAATCATTTATTTTTATTAGACTTGTCTAAGATGAATATAAATGGTATACAAGCAGAAAAATTATTAAGTAAATATAACATTATTGTAAATAAAAATAGTATTCCAAATGACTTAAAACCTCCTTTAATAACTTCAGGAATAAGAATTGGTACTCCTGCAATTACTAGAAGAGGATTTAAAGAATATGAAGTATCATTAATATCAAATTTTATAGCAGATATTCTTGATAAAAAAAATAAAAATATTTCATATATTAAAGAAAAAATATCAGAAATATGTATAAAGTTTCCTGTATATCCTATTAATTAAATAAAATATTTTCAAAAAGGCCTAAAATGTCAAAATGTTATTCTATTTTAATTTGTATTACAGATGGTATAGAAGAAATAGAAACTGTTTCATCTATTGATATTTTAAATAGAAGTAATATAAATGTTACTTTAGTAAGTACAACTGATAATTATAAAGTATCATGTGCTCATGGTACAAATTTAATTTGTGATATTCTTTTAAAAGATCTATCAAATAATGATGATTGTATTGCTATGATTATACCAGGAGGAATGAAAGCAGCTAAACATTTTAAATCTAATAAATTATTATTAGAATATATTTATAAATTTAAATCTTCTCAAAGAATTATAGGAGCAATTTGTGCTACTCCTGCTATTATGCTTATATCAAATAATATTTTTCCTCAAGCAAAAATGACCGGATATTTAGGATTTAAAAATCTCATTCCCTCTAAACAATGGTCAAATAATCCAGTATATTGGGATGATAAATTTAAATTATTAACTGCTCAAAGTGTTAAATATTCTATTGAATTTAATTTAAAATTAATTAGTATTATTTTAGGAGAAAAAATTTCAAAAAAAATTGCATCTGAATTATAAATTATTAAATAAAAAAATTATACAATTAATAATTTTTTATAAAAATTATAAAGTATGTATTTAATTTTTTAATAAATTTTATTAATACTTTAATAAGAACTTTTATGTTATATTTATATAAAAATATATAATATCTTAGGTTCTAATTTTTGTAACTATTTTATCTAAAACACCATTTATAAATTTATAACTATTATCTACACCTCCAAAACATTTTGCTAAACAAATACCTTCATTAATAATTACTTTATAAGGAACATCTAATCGATTAATTAATTCATATAATGAAATTCTTAAAATCGCTTTTTCAATTTGACCTAATTCAAATAATTGACGTGATAAAAAAGGTTTCATGATATTATCTAAATATGTACTATTTATTATTACTCCATTTATTAATTCATTAAAATAATTTATATCAATAGTTTTAACGTCTTTTATAGATTCGTTTAAAAAATAATATTGGATATCACTAAAAGTATTTTTAGATATTTGCCAAGAATAAATTGCTTGTAAAGCATACTTACGAGCTTGATATCTATCTGTAAATTTCACTACTATACTTCCTTTTTTATATTTAAAGACTTAATTTTTTTAAATACATTTATCATTTCTAATAATGTTAAAGCAGCTTCAGTTCCTCTATTTCCTATTTTACTACCAGATCGTTCTATTGCTTGTTTTATATTATTTGTAGTCAATATACTAAATGCAATTGGTATCTGATTTTTTACAGATAAATTTAATAATTGAAAACATATAGATTGAGATAAATATTTAAAATGTAAAGTATCTCCTTTAATAATTGTTCCTATTGTTAAAATTCCATCATAAAAATTTTTTTTAATTATTAATTTAGTTGTTAATGGTAATTCATAAGATCCTGGAATCCATATTATAGTTATATTGTTTTTTTTTACCATTCCTATTCTTTGAAAAGTATCAATAGCAGAATTTAATAAATTTTTATTAATAAATTCATTAAATCTTGCTACAATAATTGCTATAGATATTTCTGGTGCTATTATAGTTTCATTAATTATTTTCATAATAACTTTTTAAAAAGAAAATTAAATTTATAAAGGTTTTAATTTTAATCTTAAATCTTTTCCTATTTTTTTTATATTAGTAAAATTAAATTTTAGTACATCATTCATATTAAAAAATTCATTAAAATTACAAAAATTTAATGCAATATTACCTAATAATTTAGGTGATAAATAGACTATTAGTTCATCAACTAATTTATTTTTTAATAAAGATCCCGTTAATATACTTCCAGCTTCTATAAGAATATTATTTATACCTTTTGTTCCTAATTTTTTAAATAAATAGTGTAGATTTAATAAACCATTTTTTTCTGGAATGATTATTTGTTCAACATAATAAGGCCATTTTTCAAATGTATATTTTAATCTAATTAATAATATTTTTCCTGGAAATAATATTAATTTATCAGTAGGTTTTATTAAATTACGTCTATCTAAAATAATTCTTATTGGTTGTCGTAATAAATTTCTAGGATATATTTTCTTTATATAATAATTTAATTCATCCCAACGAACTAATAAAATAGCATTATCTTTTAAAATTGTATTACTTGTGCTTAAAATAGCAGAACTTTTAGCTCTAAGTTTTTGAACATCTTTTCTAGATTCTATAGAAGATATCCATTTACTTATACCATTATAAAGGCCTATTTTACCATCTAAAGATATTGCTAATTTTAATTGTATATAAGGAAAACCTGTACGCATTCTTTTAAAAAATCCTAAATTTAATTTTTCAGCTTTTTTAGATAAAAAATTAGATTTGATTTTTATTCCAAATTTTTTTAATAATTTTAATCCACATCCATTTATTTTAGGATTAGGATCTTTATTTGCTATAATAACACGTTTAACTTTAGCTTTTATTAAAGCATTACAACAAGGAGGAGTTAAATTAGAATAATTACATGGTTCTAGTGTTATATAAACAGTAGAATTTTTTGCAAGTTTTCCTGCCATATTTAAAGCATTAATTTCTGCATGATGTTGTCCAGATTTTAAATGATATCCAGTACCAACAATTTTATTATTATTAACTATTACACAACCTACATTAGGATTAGGAGTAGTTGTAAAAACACCTAATTTTGCTAATGTAATTGCATATTTCATATATACTTTATCCATTATTATAATATTCACTTTATAAAATATTTATAAAATAATATTTAAATTTTTTATAGAAAGTAAAGTTTAATATATAAATATATTAAATATTTTTAAAATTAATTATAAAATTATTAAAATTTTTTTTTAATATTTAATAAATTTGAAAATTCTAGTTACTAACTATATTAATAGTATAATTCAAAATTATTTAAAATTAATATTTATTATATAACTTTTTTAAATTATAAAATATATTTTTAATAATATTAATACATTTACAATTACTAATTATATAATTTATATATTCAATATAAATATTTAATTTTCTAATAAAAAATTAAAACTCTTGTGAAATTTTTAATTAAATTATATATCTGATATTAAAGAAAATTAATAATATATTTAACTAAAGTTTTTATTAAAAGAGATTAATATTTTTATGAAAGAAAAAATTATTATTTTTGATACAACACTAAGAGATGGAGAACAATCTTTAAAAACAAGTTTAAATACTAAAGAAAAAGTAGAAATAGCTTTAGCATTGGAATCAATGGGTATTGATATAATAGAAGTTGGATTTCCAATTTCTTCTCCCGGAGATTTTAAATCTTTTCAAACAATAGCAAAAATTATAAAAAATAGTAAAATATGTGGTTTAGCTAGATGTAAAGAAAAAGATATTGATATAGCTTATGAAGCTTTAAAAATTTCTTCTAATTTTAGAATTCATATTTTTTTAGCAACTTCTCCAATACATATTATTACAAAATTAAAAAGTACTTTAAATAAAGTAATTGAACGTATTATTTTTATGATAAAATATGCTAGAAAATATACTGATGATATTGAATTTTCTTGTGAAGATGCTGGTAGAACACCCATAGATGATTTATGTTTAGTTGTTCAATCTGCTATAAAGGCAGGAGCAACTACAATTAATATACCTGATACAGTAGGTTATACTTTTCCTAATGAATACAGTAATTTAATTTATACTTTAAAAAATAAAGTATCTAATATTGATAAATGTATTATATCTGTACATACACATAATGATTTAGGTATGGCAGTAGGAAATGCTATTACTGCTATTAATGCAGGAGCTAGACAAATAGAAGGTACGATTAATGGCATAGGAGAAAGAGCTGGAAATTGTGCTTTAGAAGAAGTAATAATGGCATTATATACTCATAAAAAAGATATAAATTTTTTTACTAATATTAATTATAATAATATATATTATACAAGCAATATTGTTAGTGAAATATGTAATATTCCTATAGCTATTAACAAAGCTATTGTAGGTAAAAATGCTTTTTCCCATTCTTCAGGAATTCATCAAGATGGAATAATAAAAAATAAATATACTTATGAAATTTTAAATCCTAAAATTATAGGTTTAACTAAAACAGAACTTAATCTTACTTCAAAATCAGGAAGAGCTGCTATAAAATATCATATGCAATTAATGGGATATAAAGATAATGATTATGATATAAATAAATTATATAATAATTTTATTATATTAGCAGAAAAAAAAGGACGAATATTTAATTATGATTTAGAATCTTTAGCATTTAATAGTGAATTTGAAAATACAACCAAATATTATTCTTTACAATATTTTACTATTCAGTCTACATATAATTTAATTTCAACTATAAATTTAAAATTAAAATGTGGTAATTTAATAATATTAGAATCAGCAATAGGTACAAATCATATAAATACAATTTGTAAAGTTATAAATAAAATTACAAATTATAATTTTTATATTATTAAATATAAATTTAATACTAAAAATTATAATAAAAAAATTATTCATAAAGTTAATATACAAATTTCTTATAAGAAAAAAATATTTAATGGAATAGAATTTTCTAAAGATATAATGAAAGCTTCAGTTAATGCTATAATTAATATTATTAATAGTATATGGAGATTTAATCAAGTTAAAAAAAATATATTAAAAATAAATACTAAATAAACTTTACTATTTTTTGGATAAAATTATTATGTCTAATGTATTTAAAATTGCAATTTTACCTGGAGATGGTATAGGTCCTGAAATAATGAATCAAGCAATTAAAGTATTAAATAAAGTAAAATATTATCTGAATATAAATATTATTACTAATGAATATTTAGTTGGAGGATCTGCTATTGATACATATGGTGAAGCTTTACCTAAAAAAACATTATTGGGTTGTGAAGAATCTAATGCAATATTATTTGGATCAGTTGGAGGGCCTAAATGGGATTATTTACCATTAAATAAAAGACCTGAAAAAAATTCTTTATTAAAATTAAGAAAACATTTTAACCTTTTTATAAATTTACGACCTGCATATATTTATAAAAATTTATATATGTTAAGTCCTTTAAAAAAAAATATTCTTGATAAAGGATTTAATATTCTTTGTATAAGAGAATTAACAGGAGGAATATATTTTGGTAATCCAAATGGAAGAAAAGGAACTGGAATAAATGAATATGCATTTGATACAGAAATATATTATAGATTTGAAATAGAAAGAATAGCTCATATGGCTTTTAATTTTGCTTTACAAAGAAATAAAACAATATGTTCAATTGATAAAGCTAATGTATTAAATACATCTATTATGTGGCGTGAAATTTTAAAAAATTTATCTCATAAATATTCACAAGTTAAATTAAATTTTATGTATATTGATAATGCTGTTATGCAATTAATGAAAAATCCATCTCAATTTGATGTAATTTTATCTACTAATTTATTTGGAGATATTATTTCTGATCAATGTGCTATGATTACAGGATCTATTGGTAATTTACCTTCTGCTAGTTTAAATAATAAATTTTTTGGTTTATATGAACCAGCTGGAGGTTCAGCGCCAGATATTGCAGGAAAAAATATTGCTAATCCTATTGCTCAAATTTTATCATTATCTATGTTAATAGAATATAGTTTAAAAAATAAAAATATTTCTAAAAAAATAGAAAATGCAATTGAACAAGTTTTAAATTTAGGATATAGAACTAAAGATTTATTTACTAATCAATCAAATGAAATAATAGTAACAACAGAAGATATGGGAACATTAATTACTGAATATATAACATAGGAAAATATTATGGGAAAAACATTATATGAAAAAATATATGATCGCCATGTTATTTGTAAATTAAAAAATAATACAACAATATTATATATTGATAGACATTTTATTCATGAGGTAACTTCACCACAAGCTTTTGAAGCATTACGTAATAAAAAAAGAATAGTTTATAG
>NZ_CP046224.1:57964-64194 GCF_012562605.1 Enterobacteriaceae endosymbiont of Plateumaris sericea
AAACCTTATAAAACATTTGCAACAATGGATCATAATGTATCTACAATAGTAAAAAATATTAATGGTTCTGGAGTTATAGCAAAAAAACAAATGGAAAAATTAATTAAAAATTGTCAAGAATTTAATATTGAATTATATGATATTAATCATCCATTTCAAGGAATCGTTCATGTTGTTGGTCCAGAACAAGGTATCACTTTACCAGGAATGACTATTGTTTGTGGAGATTCACATACATCAACTCATGGTGCATTTGGAGCATTATCTTTTGGAATAGGTACATCTGAAGTAGAACATGTTTTAGCAACACAAACTTTAAAACAAAATCGTGCTAATAATATGTTAATAAAAGTTATAGGGAAAATACCAACAAAAATTACTGCAAAAGATATAATTTTAGCAATAATTAAAAAAATAGGAATTAGTGGATGTAATGGATATATTGTAGAATTTTCAGGAAATGTTATAAAACAATTAAGTATGGAAAGTAGAATGACAATATGTAATATGACTATTGAAATGGGTGCTAAATCAGGATTAATTGCTCCAGATAATATTACTTTTAAATATTTAAAAAATAAAAATTTTTCTCCTAAAGGAATATTATGGAAAGAAGCTATAAATTTTTGGAAAACATTATATACTGATAAAGATGCTATTTTTAAAAAAATTGTTACTATTGATATTTCAAAAATTGCACCCCAAATTACTTGGGGAACTAACCCAGAACAATCTATAGATATAGATAAATCAATTCCTTTAATAAATTCATTTAAAAGTTTATCTAGAAAAACAACTGCAAAAAAAGCTTTAAAATATATGGATTTACAAGAAGGTATGAAATTAACTAATGTTAATATTAATAAAGTATTTATTGGATCTTGTACAAATTCTAGAATTGAAGATTTAAGATCAGCTTCTAAAATAATTAAAGGATATAAAATATCAAATAATGTTAAAGCAATAGTAGTTCCAGGATCTCATATGGTTAAAAAACAAGCAGAATTAGAAGGACTAGATAAAATATTTATAAAATCTGGATTTGAATGGAGATTACCGGGATGTTCTATGTGTTTAGCAATGAATGGTGATATTTTATTACCAAAAGAACGTTGTGCTTCTACAAGTAATAGAAATTTTGAAGGTAGACAAGGAAGAAATAGTCGTACTCATTTAGTTAGTCCTATTATGGCCGCTGCAGCAGCTATATGTGGGCATTTTATAGATATAAGATATTTTTAAAAAATGAAAAATTATTCTTTACAATATAGTGGTATTGTTGCTCCTTTTGATCTATCAAATATAGATACAGATGTAATTATACCAAAACAATTTTTACAAAAAAATGAAAAAATAGGATTTGGAAATCATTTATTTCATAATTGGAGATATATTGATAATGATGGATATATTCCTAATCCAAATTTTATTTTAAATAAAAAAAGATTTAAAAATGCTAGAATTTTACTTACTAGAGATAATTTTGGTTGTGGTTCATCACGTGAACATGCACCATGGTCATTAATAGATTTTGGATTTCATACAATTATTGCATCTAGTTATGCTGATATATTTTATAATAATGCAATAAATAATAAATTATTATTAATAATTTTAAATAAAAATATTATTAATGAACTATTTTTTATAGTACAAAATGAACCAGGTATTACTTTTATTATAGATTTAAAATTTCAAAAAATTATTGCTGGTATAAAATCTTTTGATTTTAAAATTAATAAATTCTTAAGAGAATATATTATAAGTGATTTAGATCAAATAGATCTCACTATGAAGTATATTGACAAAATTATTATGTTTGAAAAAAAATATTTTAATTTTTTTTAAAATAATTTGAGAAACTTATTATTATGCGTATAATTTTATTAGGTCCTCCAGGATCAGGTAAAGGAACTTATGCTAGATTTATATCAGAAAAATATAATTTATCAAATATTTGTATGGGTAATATATTACGTAATTATATTATAAATAATCATTCTATTTTATCTAAACAAATAAAAAAAATTATTAGTTGTGGTTTAATGTTACCTGATAATTTAATAATTAAAATTATTAAAGAAAGATTATTAAATCAAGATTGTAAAAAAGGATTTTTATTAGATGGTTATCCTAGAAATATTTTACAAGCAAATATATTACAAAAAGAAAATATAAATATAGATAAAGTAATAGAATTATATATTCCAGAAAATAAAATTATAGAAAGAATAATTGGTCGTAGAATTCATGAATCTTCCGGAAGAACATATCATATAACTTTTAATCCACCTAAAATACCAGGAAAAGATGATATAACAGGAGAAAATTTAATTATTAGAACAGATGATAATAAACAAACAATTATTAATCGTTTAAAACAATATACTAAAAAAACAAAACCGTTAATTCATTATTATATTAATAAATCATTAAATAAAAAATTTTTTTACATTAAAATAGATAATACTGATTGTATTTTAAATGTTAAAAATAAGATTGAAAAATTTTTACAGAAAAAATAAAAATTTTAATTAAATGAATTAATTATTATAGTTTATTTTTTAAAAATTTTTTAGTATAATAATATTATTTATTTTAAATGGATTATATCAAATGTTCACCGGAAGTATTGTAGCCCTTATAACGCCCATGGATATTAAAGGTAATATTTGTAAAAGAAGTTTAAAAAAACTTATTGAATATCATATTAATAATGGTACAAAAGCTATAGTTGTTATGGGTACTACAGGTGAATCTGCTACATTAAATTATCATGAACATATAAAAATTGTAATGTTAGCAATAGATTTTGCAAAAGATAGAATTCCAATTATAGCTGGAACAGGTTTTAATTCAACATCAAAATGTATATCAATTACAGCACAATTAGAAAATTCAGGAATTATAGGATGTTTAAGTGTAACTCCATATTATAATCGTCCTACACAAGAAGGTTTATATCAACATTTTAAAACTATTGCAAATAATACTAAACTACCACAAATATTATATAATGTTCCAATTAGAACTGGTTGTGATTTATTACCAAAAACAATAGGACGTTTATCTAAAATAAAAAATATAATTGGTATAAAAGAAGCAACTGGAAATTTATCACGTATATATCAAATTAAAAGATTAGTTCATGGTTCTTTTTATTTAATTAGTGGAGATGATTCAACTGCTTTAGAATTTATGAAATTAGGTGGTCACGGAATTATTTCTGTTACAGCTAATATTGCTGCTTTAGAAATGAGTAAATTTTGTAATTATATAAAAAAAAATCAATGGAAAAAAGCAGAAATATTAAATGAATATTTAATAAAATTACATAATAAATTATTTATAGAACCTAATCCAATACCCATAAAATGGGCTGCTAAAAGAATTGGATTAATATATAATGATACAATGAGATTACCTATGACTCCAATAACTGATAAAAATAAAATTTTAATAGAAAAAATTTTAAAAGAGTTAAAATTAATATAATTGATTTATGTTCATTATTTTTAATAAAAAATTATTAATTTTATTAAGAATAGTAATTCTGTTTATTTTTATTTCTATATTTTTAATATCTACTATAACATTTTTAAAAAAATTATTTATAGGATAATATAATTCTGATAATATCAAGAGAATATTATAATATTCATTATTCTTAATTTTTAATAAAAAAATTTTTGATAATTTTAATAAATGATTATATAATATAATTTCTTCTTTTTCTTTTAAAAAAGATATATTTATTTTTTCATGAATAAAAGATTGATTTTTTAATAAAATTTTATTTATTCTTTTATAAGTATAAAGTAAAAGTTTACTTTGTTTTTTCTCATTTTTAAAAAATAAACTTAATGTTTTAATTTTTATATCTGATATTAATGGTTTATTAATAATATTTGTTAAAACTGACTGGACAATATTTTTTTCAAAACCTATTGATATATACCAATTTTTACATCTATTAATTATAAATTTCATTAAGTCATTAATAATATTGATATTATCAAAATTATTTTTATATAAAGAAATAGATTTTTTTATTAATTTTAATAAATCTAAATTTAATTTATTATTAATTATAATTTTTATTATAACTAATGTAATTCTTTTTAATGCAAATGGATCTTTATTACTTTTAGGAAATAAAGAAAGACCAAAAATACCAACTAAAGTATCAATTTTATCTGATAAAAATAATACACAAGAAGTTAAATTATTAGGTATTTTATCATTAAATTTATATTGATATTGTTCTTTTATAGATATACAAACATCTATATTTTCTCCATTATTTTTTGCATAATACATACCAATAATACCTTGTAATTCAGGAAATTCATGAACCATAGTTGTAGCTAAATCACATTTAGATAATTCACTAGCTCTAATACAATTATTTATATTAGCTTGTACTTTAATTGCTATATACTTAGATAATTTTTTTAAACGTATAGTTTTATCTAATAAATTACCTAATTTATTTTGAAAAATAATATTTTTTAAATTATTTAAATATTGATCAAGTTTTTTTTTAGAATCATTTTTAAAAAAAAATTGAGCATCTTCAAATCTTGATTTAATTACTTTTTCATTTCCTTTAATAATTAAATTATTATTTTGAGATTCAACATTAGATATAAAAATAAAATTTGGTAAAAGATTATGATCTATATCATATAAAGGAATATATCTTTGATATTTTATCATAATATATTCTAATATTTCATATGGTAAAGATAAAAATTTAGGATCAAATGTAGCTGATAATATAACTGGCCATTCTACCATAGATGTTAATTCTTCTAAAAAATTATTTGATATGTTTATTGATCCATTTAAAGAATAAGCAATTTTTTTTATATTATTTAATATTTTATCTTTACGTTTAAAAAAATTTACAATAATATTTCCTTTATTTAAAAGATACTTTTCATATTGATTAGCATTATCTAAAATAATTTTAGACTCTCCCATAAAACGATGTCCATTTATAATCTTACTAGATTTTATATTCAAAATATTTATTTTAATATTTTTATTTCCTAAAAAAACTGTTATTTTTCTTATAGGTCTAATAAATTTTATACTATCTTTATTTTTAATATTCCAATACATTAAATTTGGTATAGAAAAATTAGTTAAAGAATTTATTATCATCTTTGTTAATAAATATTTAATATTTATTCCTTTAATTTTTTTATTATAAAATAAATAATTATTATTTAATATAATTTTATCTGTATTTTTAATTTGAAATTTTTTAATCCAATGTTTTACAATATCTATTGATAATATATCTTTATTATAATAATTATATATATTAGGTCCTTTTATTTTTAATGTATAATCTAATTGTATTATATTTAAATCATATGCTTGAATTGTAATTCTTCTAGAAGTAGCAAACCATATAATTTTTTTATATAAAAAATAATTTTTTTTTAATTCATGTTTAAAATTATTAAAAACTATTTGAACTGTTTTTAATAAATATTGAGAAGGAATATCCTCTATACTAATTTCTAATAATAAAGTTTCTTTTTTCATAGTAATAATATTTCCTATTTTAAAGTTATTTAATATAATTATAATATTTTTTAACTACTGATTTAGTCATATTTCTTAATTTTAAAATATATCTTTGTCTTTCAGTATTAGATAAAAACCTACGAGATTCTAATAAATTAAAACAATGAGAAGCTTTTAAAACTTTATCATAAGCTGGGAAAATTAATGGATTTTTTAAATTTAATAAAAATGTTACTTCTTTTTCATAATGTTGAAAACAATTTATAAGGAATTTAATATCAGCATAATTAAAATTATAATCAGATTGTTCTAATTCATTTTGTTGTAAAATATCACCATAAGTTACTAAATTATTTTTATTTTTACTCCATACTAAATTAAAAATATTTTCTACTTGTTGTATATACATACCTAGTCGCTCTAAACCATAAGTAATTTCTCCTGTTATTGGATTACATGGTAAACCACCAATTTGTTGAAAATATGTAAATTGACTTATTTCCATTCCATTTATCCATATTTCCCATCCTACTCCACTAGCTCCTAGAGTAGGATTTTCCCAATTATCTTCTACAAAACGAATATCATTTTCAATTAAATTTAATTTTAATACTTTTAATGATTTTAAATATAATTCTTGAATATTATTTGGAGGTGGTTTCATTATAACTTGAAATTGATAATACTGT
>NZ_CP046224.1:64288-134156 GCF_012562605.1 Enterobacteriaceae endosymbiont of Plateumaris sericea
TTGTTGTAATCTATTAGGATGTTTTCCATATCTACCATCACAAGGTCTTCTAGATAATTGTATATATGCAATATTTTTAACTTCTGGTCCTATAGCATATAAACATGTCATTGGATGAGAAGTACCAGCACCAACTTCAGTATCAATTGGTTGTAATATACAACATCCTTGTTTAGACCAATATTTTTGTAAAATAAATATCATTCCTTCAAAAGTCTTTTCATTAAATTTTTTCATTTTATTTTATGTTATTTAAGTTAATTTTTATAATAAATATTAAATTTTTAATAATTTATTTGAACAAAAATTTTAATTTAACATATTTATTATAGAATAAATATTAATGTTAAAGTAAACTATAATTACATTATATTTATTAATTTTTAATTTACTAAACTTATAAAATTAATAAGGATTAAAACAAACATGAATGTTAAAGCAAAAAAAATAATTAAAAAAAATCAATATACTAATTTAGTTACTAAAGCAACAAATTTAGCTATTTTGCTATCTTTAACATTATTAATGTTAAAAATATGGGCTTGGTGGTATACAAAATCTATTAGTATGTTAGCTGCTTGTATTGATTCATTAATAGATATTACTTCTTCAACAATTAATTTATTTGTTATATTTTATTCTTTACAACCGGCAGATTCAGAACATACTTTTGGTCATGGAAAAGCTGAATCATTATCAGCGTTAGCACAAAGTATGTTTATTTCTGGAACTACTTTATTTCTATGTTTAAATAGTATTAAATATTTATCAAATCCTGAAAAATTAAATTATCCAATAATTGGTGTACTAGTAATAATTATTTCATTTTTCTTAACTTTAATATTAGTTATATTTCAAAAAAAAGTTATTCATAAAACAAATAGTCAAGCAACACATGCTGATATGATACATTACGAATCAGATATATTAATTAATAGTGCTATTTTAATTGCCTTATTTTTAAATTATTATGGAATACATAGAGCAGATTCAATAATAGCATTAATAATAAGTTTATTTATTTTTTATAATGCATTTAAAGTTGGATATAAAGCAATTCAATCATTATTAGATCAAGCTTTACCTAATACAGAAAAAACAATAATAATTAATTTAATTAGTTCATGGCCAGGAGTAAAAGGTGCACATCAATTAAAAACTAGAAAATCAGGTCCAACACGTTTTATTCAATTACATCTAGTATTAGATGATTATTTACCTCTATTAGAATCACATTATATTGCAGAACAAATAGAAATAGCTTTAAATAAAAAATTTCCTAATTCAGATATTATAATACATCAAGATCCTTATTCAATTGTTTCTAATAAATATAAAGGATATTTTAAAAAATAAAAAATTAATTTTAAATTTAAAATAATGAGGTTTAAATGATTAATAAAATAGGTATTCTTACTAGTGGTGGTGATTCTCCAGGAATGAATGCTGCTATTCGTGGAATTGTAAGAACAGCAATAGGTAATAATATTGAAGTATTTGGAATATATGATGGATATTTAGGTTTATGTAATAATAATATAAAAAAATTAAATAGACATAGTGTATCAGATATTATTAATAGAGGAGGAACTTTTTTAGGTTCAGCAAGATTTCCTCAATTTAAAAATATAAAAATACGTAAATTAGCAATTCAAAACATGAAAAATTACGGTATAAATGCTTTAGTAGTTATTGGTGGTGATGGTTCCTATATGGGTGCAAAATCTTTAACCGAAATGGGATTTCCATGTATCGGAATACCAGGAACAATTGATAATGATGTAGCAGGAACTGATTATAGTATTGGATATTTTACAGCATTAGAAACTATTGTTCAAGCTATAGATCGTTTAAGAGATACTTCTTCATCTCATCAACGTATATCAATTGTAGAAATAATGGGAAGATATTGTGGAGATTTAACTTTAGCCGCGGCTATTGCTGGAGGATGTGAATTTATTGTTTTACCTGAAATTACTTATAATCAAAATGATTTAGTAAATGAAATTAAATTAGGAATAGACAAAGGTAAAAAGCATGCTATAGTATTAATAACAGAATATATTTGTAATATTAATAAATTAGCAAAATTTATTGAAACAAAAATAAAACGAGAAACAAGAACTACTGTATTAGGTCATATTCAAAGAGGTGGTACTCCTGTTGCTTATGATCGTATATTAGCTTCTCGTATGGGTGCTTATTCGGTAGAATTATTATCTAAAGGATATGGTGGTAGATGTATAGGTGTTATAAATGATAAGATGGTTCATCATGATATTATTTATGCTATAAAAAAAATGCAAAGAGTTTTTAAAAGTGATTTATTAGATACAGCTAAAAAATTATATTAAATTTTAATTTTCATATAATAATTTGAGAAAATAATGAATAAAATAAAAGTTTTTAAAAGAAAGACTACAGGAAAAAAATCAAATAAATTATTACGTATGAACGATAGAATACCAGCAATAATATATGGAAATAAAAAAAAAGAAATACCTGTATTTATTGAAAATAAAGATTTATTAAATATAAATAATGATTTATTAAATAATAAATATAAAATAATACATTTAATAAATGAAAAAAATGAATTTATTAGAGTAAAAATTTCAGATATTCAATACCATCCATTTAAATTAACAAAAATTTATCATATAGATTTTTTAAGATTATAAATAATTTTTAAAAATTAATAATATATAATTTCTTATAATCCTAATACATCACACATATCATATATTCCTTTCTTGTTAAAATTAGAAATCCATATAGCAGCTTGTATAGCTCCTTTAGCAAAAGGTATTCTATTAGAAGCTTTATGTATTAATTTAATTTGTTCTCCTATAGAAGAAAAAATTATCTCATGTTCTCCATAAATATCACCAGCTCTTATAGAATGACAATTAATTTTTTGAAATTTTTTATGATTTAAAAATTTTAGAATAATATTCTTCATAGATATAGCTGTTCCTGAAGGACAATCTATTTTATTTTTATGATGTTTTTCAATAATATCAATATCTAAAATATTATTTTGTTGATTAAAAATTTTAGATATATTTTTTAATATTGTAAATATTACATTAATTCCTGTACTAAAATTAGATGACATAACAATTCCAATATTATTAGATAATTTTTGTATTGTTATTTTTTCTTTTTCAGAAAAACCAGTTGTACCAATTACAATATTTTTATTATATTGATTACAAATATTAACATATTTTAATGTTGATTTTGGATTTGTAAAATCAATTAATGTATCAAAATCATTAATTATATCTATAATATTATCTTTTATATGTAAATTATATAATATATTTTCAGATATATATTTAATTTTAGTATTAATTTTTAAAGATTTTTTAGATTCTAAAACTGCATTTAAGGTAAAATTATATTTGTTTTGATTTATAATTTGTAATAAAGTTTTACCCATACGACCATTAATACCGGATATAGCTAAGCGAATTTTATTATTCATTTCATAATAACCTATTCATAAATATTTTTATAAAATTAAAATTTTATATAATATTTTAATTCATAATTAAATATATAATACCAATAAATATTGATATATCTGCTAAATTAAAAATAGGGTAATGTAAATTACCTACATGTAAATCAATAAAATCTATAACAAAACCATTAATTATTCGATTAATAAAATTTCCTAATGATCCAGCAATAATTAAATTATTAATAAAATTACTAGATTTTTTTTTTATGTTTATAAAATAAAATAAAATAAATATTAAAATATTAATAAATAAAATAATTAAATTATATTTATGTTCTCCTAAAATTCCTAGTATTATACCATAATTATTAATATAATATAAATTTAAATAAGAATTAATATAATAAGACTCATATAAATCAAAATATTTAAAAATAAAAAATTTACTAATTAAATCAATAGATATAATTATACATATAATGATTATATTTATAAAATTATTTATTTTATATTGCTTCATTAATTTTATTTTAATCATTTTTAATATTAAATAAATAAACGTATTTCACCATTACCTTTAATATTTTTTATACAACGATAACAAATATCATCATTAAGTTTTATATAATAATACCAACATCTTAAACATTTTTTTCCTATAGCTTTTGTAATTTTAAACTTGTTTATTAATATATTATTAGAATCTTTTGTAGATTGTATAATAGTAATAAAAGATACTAATAAAAAAAACCGTAATTCATTACCTAATAATAATAATTTATTATAAATATTTTTATTTAGATATAAAATAATATTAGCTTCTAAAGAACTACCTATAATATTTTTTTCTCTTGCATATTCAATTATTTTATTCACTTCAATTTTTAATTTAAATAAATCGTTCCAATAATTATTATTCATAATTTCATCTGAAGATAATTGAAATAATCCAGAATACCATTCTTCCGTAAATACATATTTTGATTTTTTACCAGGAATATAATTCCAGATTTCATCTGCTGTAAAAGATAATATAGGAGCAATCCATCTTACTAGTGCTTCAATTATTAAATATAATGCAGTTTGACAACTTAATCGAGCTATACTATCTTTTTTAAATGTATATTGTCTATCTTTAATAATTTCTAAATAAAAAGAACCCATATCAATAGAACAAAACTGTATTATTTCTTTTATTACATTTTTAATATTATATTTATTATAGTTATTTATTATATTATTTTGTATTAATTTAGCTTTATTTACAGCCCATCTATCTAATACCAACATATTTTCTGCTTTTAATATATTTTTTTCAGGAATAAATTCATCTAAATTAGCTAATAAAAATCTTGCTGTATTACGAATACGTCTATAAATTTCTGTAGTTTTATTTAAAATATTTTTAGAAATACAAATTTCATTAGAATAATCAGTTGATGCTACCCATAATCTCAATATATCACTACCTAATGAATTTACTATTTTTTGTGGATGAATAATATTTCCTAATGATTTAGACATTTTTTTCCCTTGATTATCTACAGTAAATCCATGACTAATTACTGTTTTATAAGGAGCTTGATTATTTATTGATGTAGAAATTATTAAAGAAGAAATAAACCAACCTCTATATTGATCAGATCCTTCTAAATAAAGATCAATTTTTTTTTTATCTAAATATTTTATATTTGAAATTACTGAATCATAAGTAGATCCAGAATCAAACCAAACATCTAATACATCTAATACTTTTTCATAATTAATTGAATCTATACCTAAAAATTCTTTTATATCTAAATCCCACCATGATTGTATACCTTTTTTTTCTATAATTTTTGCTATTAATTCTATAAAATAAATAGAATTACAATGCATTTTTTGTGTTTTTTTATTTATAAATAGTGGTATTGGTATACCCCAAAAACGTTGACGAGATATACACCAATCTGGTCTATTAATTAACATAGCATGCATTCTATTAAATCCCCAATTAGGTATCCATGCTACTTTTTTTATTGTATTTAATGCTAAATTTCTAAGATTATTTTTATCCATACTAATAAACCATTGAGGTGTAGCTTTAAAAATTACAGGTATTTTATGACGCCAACAATATGGATAACTATGTAAATAATCTTCTGATAAAAATAACGAGTTATTTTTAATTAAAATTGATTGAATTATTTTATCAGAATTAAATATATTAATATTATCTAAATTAGGATGAATTCCTTTAATATAAAATCCTTTTTCATTAATTATATTAACTCCTTTAATATTATTTTTATTACATATATTATAATCATCTAAACCATGATTTGGAGCAATATGAACAATTCCTGTACCTGAATTTTCTGAAATATAATTAGTAATAATCAATAATGAAATATTATTATTAATAGGATTATATGAAAAAATATTTGTAAAAGAACTTCCTTTTATTTCTCCTAATATATTCCAAACCATTATTTTTGCTTTTTGCATTATATTTTTAACTAAATTTTTAGCAATAATTATAATTTCATTATTAATTTTTATTAATTGATAATTAATATTAGGATGTATTGCTATTGCTTTATTTGCAGGTATTGTCCATGGAGTTGTTGTCCATATTAATAATGAAATATCAAAATTATTTTTTATATTACAATATTCTTTAATAAAATTAGTATTAATAATTTTAAATTTAATATATAAAGATAATGATTTTTTATTTAAATAATCTACTTCTGCTTCAGCTAAAGAAGAACAACAAGAAATACACCAATGTACTGGTTTTTCTCCTTTATATATATGATTATTTTGTAATACTTTACTAAATGTTCTAATTATATTAGCTTCTGTTTTAAAATCCATAGTTAAATATGGATTATCCCAATCAGCAATAACTCCTAATCTAATAAAATCTTTTTTTTGTTTTTTAATTTGTTTTAATGCATATTTTCTACATTCTAATCTTAATTGTGATGTAGAAAATTTTTTATTTAATATCTTTAATTTTTGTTCTACTTTTTGTTCTATAGGTAAACCATGACAATCCCATCCAGGAATAAATAAAGAATTATAACCATTCATATTTTTTGATTTAATAATAATATCTTTTAAAATTTTATTAAAAGCATGACCAATATGAATATCTCCATTAGCATATGGTGGACCATCATGTAAAATAAAAATTTTTTTTTCTTTTTTAGAATTAAGTATTCTTTGATATAAATTATCATTTTTCCATTTTTTTAATATAATTAATTCATTAATAGAAAGATTTGCTTTCATTGGAAATTTAGTTTTTGGTAAATTTAATTTAAATTTATTTTTCATATTATAAATATTTCCCTAAAATATATTTTATATTATATAAAAAAATAATAAAAAATTTTTTATAATAAATATATTATTTATAAAATTTTTAATAAATATTAACATATATTATTATTGAAACTGAAATTATAATATAATTAATAAAAATTAATTTTATTAAAGTTAATTTTTTAGATATACTAAAATAAAATATATATATTTTTTAAAAAAGTATGTAATTTATAATTAAATTAAATTAATGGTTTAAGGAGATAAAATGGCTAATATTAAATCATCTAAAAAAAGAGTTATTAAATCTGAAAAACAAAGAAAACATAATATAAGTTATCGTTCAATGTTACGTACTTTTATAAAAAAAGTAAATAATGCATTATTAACAAAAAATAAAGATTTAATACAAACATCATTTAAACAAATGCAATCTATTATTGATAGACAAGTAAATCGTGGTTTAATACATAAAAATAAAGCTGCACGTCATAAATCAAGATTATATTCTAAAATGAATAATATTATTTAATATATTATAAAATGAAAAATAATTTAACAAATACATCAATAAAAATTACAAAAATAGCTATTAACAGAATAAAAAAATTTATTATAAATAATCATATTAAAAAAGTTAATTTTAGAATATTTATAATTGGAGGTGGATGTAACGGATTTAAATATGAATTTATTTTAGATGAAAAAATTAATAAAAAAGATATAATAATAAAATTATTAGATTTTTCTATTTTAATAGATCCTATTAGCATGCAATATTTATTTGGAAGTGTAATTGATTATATTGAAAATATCGAAGGATCAAAATTTATTATTCGTAATCCTCAAGCTAAAACAACTTGTAATTGTGGTTCTTCTTTTGATATTTAATAAATATTATTTTAAAATTTTATACAGTATTTAAATATTTTATATAAAGGTAATATATGTCTACTATAAAATTAGTATTACTTCGTCATGGTCAAAGTCAATGGAATAAAGAAAATCTTTTTACTGGATGGTATGATATTGGATTATCTGAAGAAGGAATAATTGAAGCTGAACAAGCAGGAAAAATATTAAAAAATTATAATTTTAAATTTGATTATGCTTATACTTCTGTTTTAAAAAGATCTATACATACTTTATGGTTAATTTTAACTGAATTAGATCAAATGTGGATACCAGTTAAAAAAACATGGAAATTAAATGAAAGACATTATGGAGCATTACAAGGACTTAATAAAGATCAAATAACTGAAAAATATGGAAAAAAACAAGTATATAAATGGAGACGTAGTTTTGATATTAATCCACCATCTTTAACTATAGAAGATCATCGATGTCCGAGATATGATTCTAAATATTCTAAACTAGAAGATTACGAATTACCATTAACAGAAAGTTTATCAATGACTTTAAAAAGAGTAATAGATATATGGTTAAATGATATTTTATATAAATTAAAAAATAGAGAACGTATTATTATAGTAGCACATGGAAATTCTTTACGTGCATTAATTAAATATATTGAAAATATTAATGATAATGATATAGTACATTTAAATATACCCACTGGTATTCCAATAGTTTATGAATTTAATGAAAATATAAAATTTCATAAAAGATATTTTTTAAAAAACATATAAAAAATTTTATATTTTATTTGATGATTGAATAGATGTTATAATTATAGTATAGATAATATCTTCAATAGAAGATCCTCTAGAAAGATCATTAACTGGTTTATTTATACCCTGTAAAATTGGACCAATAGATATTATTTCAGATGATCTTTGTACTGCTTTATAAGTAATATTTCCTGCATTAAGATTAGGAAAAATAATAATATTAGCTTGACCGGCAACTAAAGAATTAGGAGCCTTATATTTACCAATATTTTTTATTATAGCAGCATCATATTGTAAGGGTCCATCTATAATTAAATTAGGATATTTATTTTGAACAATTTTAGTTGCTTGAAATACTAGATCAACATCTTTTCCAGCAGCAGAATTACCTGTAGCATATGACATCATTGCAATTTTAGGTTTTATATTAAATAATTTAGCGGATTCAGCAGATTGTATTGCTATTTCAGCTAATTGTTCTGCATTAGGATTAGGATTAATAGCACAATCACCATATATTAATACTCCTTGTTTAAGTAACATAAAAAATATAGATGATATTAAAGAATACTGAGGTAAAGTTTTAATAATTTGTAATGCAGGTCTAATTGTATCAGCAGTAGTATGATTTACACCTGATACTAAACCATCTACTTCTCCTAATTTTAACATGATAGTAGCTAAAAATATATTATTTTTTAATAAATTTTGGATTGAATATATATCCATATTTTTATATTTTTTCATATTTATAACAAAATTAATATAATTATTTCTGATATGATCAGGATCGATAATATTAATTGTTTTATCTAAAAAAATATTATTTATTTTTGCTATATTTTCTATTTCTTTAACTTTACCTAATAAAATACAATTAGCAATTTTTTGATTTGCACATATCGAAGCTGCTTTTATAATACGTAATTCATTTCCTTCTGGAAGTAAAATAGATTTATTTATTTCTTTTGCTTGTTTAATTATATTATATTTAAAAATATATGGTGATATATAATCATCATTAATATTTTTATTAAAGTTATTAAAAAATATAATTTTATCTATATATTTTAACATATAATTTTTAATTTTATTAATTAATAATTTATCTTGTAATGGAAAATAATTTTTATTAAAATTTTCTAATTTAGAATATATTTGCCAAATATTTAAATTTATATTTAAAAGTGTTATATTGTTTTTTATACTTAAATTAATTAAATTATTAATAAATTTATTATCAATAATATAATTTTCTTTATATTCTGTAAATAAAATTGCTGTAATAATATTACCATTAATAATTAATTTATATAAATATTTTAAAAAATTTATATTATTAATAGAAACAATAATTACATATTCAAAAAAATGTTTTTTATATATAATATTATTATCTATAAAAATAGTGGATTTTATCTTACAATTATCAATAATATTAATTATATTACAATTTAAATATTGACATATTTCTATTATATTAATTTTAAATATATGAGATATTTTCCCCCATGGAATATATATAAAAGATTTATTATTTTTTAATAAAAAAGAATTAATATTATTAGTTATTTTTTTTTCTATATTATTTTTTAAAAATATATTATAACAATAAAAAAAAGGATTATTATTTTTTTGAAAAGATTCTTTAATAATATACAATGAATTATATAATTGTTTTTTACTTAAAAAATTATTAAAAATAGAATTAATTTTTAATTTTATTTGTTCAAAAGTATTTTTTTTTAACATTGATGTAACAAAAATAATATTTGCATTTAAAATTGTTGCTATTTTACAATTTAAATTAAAGAATAATTCTTGTTCTGTAGATATAGGTATTAATCCTTCTATTAGAATAATATTAGTTTTTGTTATATTAGAATAATAATTTTGAATAATATTATCTATTATATCATTATATTTTATTGTATTATCTAATTTTAAAATATTTAATGATTTTATATAATCTATAGTAGTAGATTTGGTTAAAACTTCTTTTGTATAATTAAAAAAATTATTTTCTATTTGAGAAATAGGTTTAAAAAATTTACATATTAAATTTTGTGCTTGTAAATTATGAATTAATCCTAAATTAACACTTGTAAAAAAATTAACATCAACATCTACAGGTATTGATATAATAATTTTTGACATAATTATATACTCCTTTTTGTAGATTTATTTTTATTATATAAAATATTTTAATTATTAATAAGAATAAATGTATCTTGTGCAATTAATAATTCTTCATTAGTTGGTATTACTAATATTGGTATACTATTGTGATTATTAATCAATCCTGTTTTACCATGTTTTATATTAATATTTAATTTTTTATTTATATTTATACCTAATATTTTTAATTTTTTTATTGTTAATTCTCTAATTAAAATACTATTTTCTCCTATACCACCTGTAAAAATAATAGCATCTAATTTATGATTCATTAATATAGTATAAGAAGCTATATATTTTGATAAACGATGTACAAATATTTTTACCGCATTTTTTATTTTTTTATCATTTAAATAATTATTTTCAATATATCTAAAATCACTAGTTATATTTGTTAAACCTAACATCCCTGATTTATGAGTTAAAATATTTTCAATTAAATTGATATCCATTTTTAATTCTTTATTCATATAAAAAATAATAGCTGGATCTATATCACCACATCTTGTACCCATAACTAATCCTTCTAATGGAGTTAATCCCATTGAAGTATCTACACTTTTACCTTGATAAATAGCAGTTACTGATGAACCATTTCCTAAATGACAAGAAATACAATTAAAATCATTAATTGGTTTTTTTAATATTTTAGATCCTTCTTCAGAAACATATCTGTGACTTGTTCCATGAGCTCCATAACGACGTATTTTATATTTTTTATAAAAATATAATGGTAAAGCATATAAATATGATTCTTTAGGTATAGTTTGATGAAAAGAAGTATCAAATACTGCAACTTGTTTTTTTTTTAGATGTGGAAAAGATTTTAATGCTTCTTCTATACCAATTAATTGAATAGGATTATGTAATGGAGCAAATATACATGCTTCTTTTATACCGTTTATAACTTTATTATTAATTATTACAGATTGTGTAAATTTTTCTCCTCCATGAACAATACGATGTCCAATAGCAATAATATTATTAAATAATATTGGATACATAGTTAAAATTTTATTTGCTAAAAAATTTAATGCTATTCCATGAGAACTTTGTTTAGTTAAAAAAAATTTTTCTTCAGAATTATTGATTTCCCATTTAATATAAGCTTTAATATTATTAAAATATTCTGCAATACCAGATAATAAAGTTTTTTTATTTACAGGATTAATTATAGCAAATTTTAAAGAAGAACTGCCACAATTAATTACAAGTATTAGTTTATATGACATAAATTATCCTAATATAAATTTATAAAAATATCTTTTTTATAATATATAAATTTATAAAAAATAAAAATTTAATAATTAATATTATAATATATAGTTAATATAATTTAAATAATTTATATATATTATTTTATTAATAAATTAATAAAATATTAAAAATATTTTTTAGTTATAATTATATAATATTTAAAAAATTTATTTTTTTTATATTATATATAAAATTATAGTAATATATTCATTGCAATATTTATAAATATTGTTTTATAATATTTATAAATTATTAAAAAAAATTTTTATTTATAAAAATAAACATACGGCGCATTGGCAGAATGGTTATGCAGAGGATTGCAAATCCTTTTATTTCGGTTCAATTCCGGAATGCGCCTTTTTTAAAATTAAAATAATATTTTTTTAAAAAGCCCAGATGGTGGAATTGGTAGACACAAGGGACTTAAAATCCCTCGGCATATATATTGTTGTGCGGGTTCAAGTCCCGCTCTGGGTACCAAAATAATTATTTTACAATATATTAAAAATAATTAATAATTTTAAATAGATTGTTTTATATTATTTAATAAATTATTAAAATAAGTAAATAATTGTGGGTGATTTCTTAATATATCTTGATAATATATATAATTACAATAATTTAATAAATATAAAAATATTAAGATTATTATAACACCTCTAAATATACCAAAAAATAGACCTAAAATTTTATTTATTTTATCTAAAATAGATCTATGTATTTTTTTATTTAAATAATAATTAATTAAATATCCAATAATTAATATTATTATAAATAAAATAAACATAGAAATACTATTTTTTAATAATAAGCTATCAATTCCGTATATTTTTTTAGATAAAAAATAATAATATTTTTTAGATAAATAATATGCGAAAAACCAAGTAAATATTGATAATGTTTCTTTTAAAAAACCTCTAAACCAACTTATTAAAGTTGAAATAATAATAATTATTATAAGAAGATAATCAATCCAATACATATTATTCTATGTAAACCTCAATGTTAAATTATAAAAATTTTATCTTAAATGTTTACAAAAATTTTATTTTATAAAAAATATATAATTATGAAATTATTATTTTTTATATTTTAATATAAATTTTATATAAAATATTTCATATAAATTATAATTATATATTAAATTAATAATTTTTTAATAAAAATTAAACTTTTAAATATTAATTAAAATTATTATAAAAATAATTTTTTATAAAATATATGGAAAATTTAGGTGATTATAATATGGGATATTAAATTTTTTTGGATATTCTATTTCTATTAAAAATAATCCATTAGGTTTTACTGTAGCTGATGCTTTAGTTCTATCTTTTATTTTTAATAATTCTAATAACCAAGTTTCTTTTTTTATATTTGATCCTATTTCTAATAAACAACCTACTATTGTACGTACCATATGATAAATAAAAGAATTAGCTTTAATATCAATAATTATATAATTATTATGTTTTGTTATATTAAGATGTATTATTTTTCTATAAGAACTATTAGATTGACATTTAACAGATCTAAAAGAAGTTAAATCATTTTCTCCTATTAAATATTTTGCTGCTTTATTCATTTTTATAATATCTAAATTATGATGATATTGAGTAACTAAATTATTTAATATACCAGATCGATATTTACTATTATATATAATGTAATAATATTTACGAGATATAGCACTAAATCTTGCATGAAAATCTTTGATTACTGGAATAATCCAATTAACTACTATATCTTTAGGTAATAAACTATTAATTCCTAATATCCAAGATTTAATTTTACGTATAGTATGAGTTTCAAAATGAATAACTTGTCCTATACTATGAACTCCTATATCTGTTCTACCAGCACAAAAAACTTCTATATTATGATTAGCAATTATAGATATTGCATTTTCTATATGTTGCTGTATAGTATTTGGATTTTTTTTTTGTTTTTGCCATCCATGGTAATTACTACCATTATATTCTATACCTAAAGCAAATTTATTGTTTTTTTTTATATTAATTTGATTATTATTTACTAACAAATTTTATTCCTTTATTTACAATAATATATAAATCTGTTTCTATTTTATAGAAAATTATATAAAATAATATTTTAAGAAAATAATTTAATAATAAAAATTATATTTATTTAAAATTAAAAATATAATATTAAATATAGAGTTTAACATATAATGAAAGTAATAAATAATTGTATTAAATATTATTATAAAATATTAATTAACTTAATATTAATTATTACATACACGATGTATTCTTGTATATCTTATAGTCATGAAAATATTTTTGAAAATATATCTAAACCTATGATAAATGCTGAATCATATATTTTAATAGATTATCATACAGGTTTAGTATTAGCAGAAAAAAATGCAGATATACATTATAAACCTGCTAGTTTAGCAAAAGTAATGACTAGTTATGTAATTGAACAAGCTATCAAATTACAAAAAATTCATCGTAATGATATAGTTGCTATAGGTAAACATGCTCATTATTTAGGTAATACATTATTTAATGGTTCATCTTTAATGTTTTTAAAATATGGTGACCATGTTTTTGTTAAAGATTTAATTAAAGGGATTATATTACAATCAGGTAATGATGCTTGTGTTGCAATGGCTGAATATATATCTGGAAATCAAAATAATTTTGTTAATTTAATGAATTTTTATTCAAGAAAAATAGGGTTAAAAGATACAATTTTTAAAAATGTACATGGATTAGATGAATTTAATCAATATACTTCTGCTAGAGATATGTCAATTTTAGGATCAGCATTAATAAGAGATTTTCCTAATCAATATAATTTATATAAAGAAAAAGAATTTACCTTTAATAAAATTCATCAAACAAATCGTAATTCATTATTATGGGATAAATATTTAAATGTAGATGGTATTAAAACTGGACATACTAAAACTGCTGGTTATAATTTAATAGTTTCTGCTAAAAAATATAATATGAGACTTTTAGCTGTTATTTTAGGAGAAAAAACTGAAAAAAATCGTACATTAGAAAGTAAAATATTATTAAATTGGGGGTTTAAAAATTTTAAAACTATTAATCCAATAATGAAATATAAAAAATTTAGTTCTGTTCCAGTTTTTTTTGGAAAATATCATTTTATACCTATAGGTGTCAATAAAGACATATATTTAACTTATATAAAAAGTCAAGAAAAAAAACTAAACGTAATATATATTATTCATTATAATAAAATAGTAGCACCTATTTATAAATATCAAATATTAGGAAGTGTTAGTTTTGTAATAAATAATCATATATTAAAAACTTATCCATTAATATCTTTAAAAGATATTCCTAGAGGTAATATTTTTATTTGTATTTTTGATTATATTAGATTATTATTAAGCAAATGGTTGTATCAATAATTTTTTAAAATAATATCTTTCATTAAAATCAATATTCATATTAATTATGTATGACTATGACAATAATTTATTTATACGTTATTTAGGTATAGAACCCTGGATTTTAACGTATAAAAAAATGAATAATTTTACTCAACAACGAAATAATAATACATTAGATGAAATTTGGATGGTAGAACATATACCAGTATTTACACAAGGAAGAACTTCTAAAAAAGAAGATATTTTATGTATTAATCATAAAATACCTTTATTTAATAGTAATAGAGGTGGAAAAATTACATATCATGCTCCTGGACAACAATTAATGTATATATTAATTAATTTAAAAAAACGTAATATTAATATAAGATTATTAATTTTAATGTTAGAACAAACTATAATAAATATTTTATTATATATAGGTATAAAAGCAGATAAATTATTACACAAGTATAATACTGGTGTATATATTAATAATAAAAAAATTGCTTCAATAGGATTGAAAATATCTAGAGGATATTCATTACATGGTGTTGCTATAAATGTTAATATGGATTTATTGCCTTTTTCTTATATTAATCCATGTGGTTTTCATAAATTAAAAATGATCCAAATAAAAGATTTAGTTCCTAATATCAAAATTTCTCAAATAAAAAATTTAATGATTAATGAATTCATTAAATTATTAAATAAATATAGTAAAATATAAAATTAATTTCATATATAAAATAATAACAATTCATTTATAAATAATTAATAAATTTAAATAATATGAAACAAAATTTTTTAAAAAAACCTAATTGGATAAAAATTAAATTTTCAGAAAAAAATATTCATAAAGTTAAAAAAATTAAATCTATTATCAAAAATAATAAATTACATTCTGTTTGTGAAGAAGCTGCTTGTCCTAATATGATGGAATGTTTTGGTAAAGGACAAGTAACCTTTATGATATTAGGTAATATATGTACTAGAAATTGTTTATATTGTAATGTTATTAATGGTAGACCATTAAAAAATATTAATAATGAAGCATTAAATTTAGCTAATACTATTTATCAATTGAAATTACAATATGTAGTTATTACTTCTGTTAATAGAGATGATTTGCATGATGGAGGAGCTAAACAATTTTCTACATGTATAAAATTAATACGTAAAAAAAATCCTGGTATTAAAATAGAAATTTTAGTTCCTGATTTTAAAAACTGTATTAATACAGCTTTAAATATTATTAAAAATACCCTTCCTAATGTTTTTAATCATAATATAGAAACAGTAGAACGTTTATTTAAAATAATACGACCTTCTGGAAATTATAAACAATCATTAAAATTATTAAAACAGTTTAAAAAAAATTTTCCTAATATTACAACAAAATCTGGATTAATGTTAGGTTTCGGAGAAACTAATGAAGAATTATTTAATACTTTATATGATTTAAAATCTAATGGAGTAGATATTATAACTATAGGACAATATTTGCAGCCAACTAAAAAACATATTCCTGTTAAAAAATATATTAGTATATTAGAATTTAATAAAATAAAACAAAAAGCTATTAATATAGGTTTTAAAAAAGTAATATGTGGTCCTTTTATACGTTCTTCTTATAATGCACAGAATTATTCTTATTAAAAATAATTGTGCCTCTGAATAGTTTAGATTTTTTTATAACATTTGTTTAAAACAAATTTTTCATTAGTTAAAAAATTTCTGATATATTTGTTTAATTTATAAATATTAAAATAAAAAACTTAAACACTCAGAGGCAACAGAATTCATAGATCTTTCAAAATACTAATAATTTTAAATAGCAATTACATTAGCAGCAGAAGGACCTTTGGCTCCGTTAGTGATTTCGAACTCTACTTTTTGGCCTTCAGTTAATGTTTTGAATCCATTGCTTTGAATTGCAGAAAAATGTACAAAAACATCTTTACTACCATCTTCAGGAGTAATGAAACCAAAGCCTTTAGATTCATTAAACCACTTAACGTTACCTTTAATCTTGGACATCAATTATTACCTTTAAATAAAAATAGACACTGAAGTGTGTCAATTAAAGTACAACAATTAATAATTCATTTGTCTAGTGAAACAAATCAAAAAAGTGAGAAATGTCGAATTTTTTAAAATATTATTTTATTATTTTTAATTTTAAAATTAAATATATTATTTTTTTAAAAGGTATAATTTTTTTATGCAATTATTATTAGGAAAAAAAATATTAATTACAGGGATAATAAGTAAATTATCTATTGCTTATGGAATAGCTCGAGCTATGTATAATAATAAAGCGGAATTAATTTTTACATATCAAAAAGAAAAAAATAAAAAAAGGGTAGAAAAATTAGTAAAAAATATGACACATTATCCAATAATAAAATGTGATGTATCTAAAGATAATAATATAAAATCTTTATTTATTAAAATATCTCAATTTTGGAATAAATTTCATGGATTCATACATTCTATAGCTTTTGTTCCAAAAAACCAATTAAAAGGTAGTTTTATTGATAATATATCAAGAAAGGGATTTCAAATAGCTCATGATATTAGTTCATATAGTTTAACAGCGATGGTTAAAGAATGTCGTAATATGTTATATCCTAAATCTGCAATAGTTTCTTTATCATATTTAGGCTCTAATAGAGTTATCCCTAATTATAATGTTATGGGATTAGCAAAAGCATCATTAGAAGCTAATATTCGCTATATAGCGTCTGATATTGGAAAACAAAATATTAGAATTAATGGAATATCTTCTTCTCCAATAAAAACGTTAGCTGCATCAGGAATTAATAATTTTAATTATATATTAAAATATTATAATAAAATGACACCATTATCATATACAATTACAATTAATGATATTGGTAATGTTGCAGTATTTTTATGTTCTGATTTATCATGTGGAATTACAGGAGAAATTATTCATGTAGATGGAGGATTTAATCTTATTGCTATAAATAAAAATTTTTAATTTTAATTTAATTAATTTATAAAAAATATAAATTTGATAATAATTTTAATAAATGATAATTTTTATATTTTAATAATGTTTAAAACATAGAACATAAATTTTATATAAAATAAGGATTTAATAATGTTAATTGGTATACCTAAAGAAAAATTATTTAAAGAAAAGAGAGTAGCTATTACTCCTATATCAGTAAAAATATTAATAAAATTAGGTTTTACTATATTTATTGAAAAAAATGCTGGAGAAAATGCTTATTTTCAAGATCAAGATTTTATTAATGTTGGAGCCCAAATTGTTAATAATGATCAAATTTGGAATACTAATATAATAATTAAAATTAATCCTCCTGATGTGGAAGAAGTAAAATTAATAAAAAAAAATAGTATATTAATTAGTTTTATTTGGCCTTCAAAAAATTATACTTTATTAAAAGAATTAGCAATTAAAAATATTACAGCTATATCTATGGATTCAGTACCTAGAATTTCTAGAGCACAATCTATAGATGCTTTAAGTTCTATGAGTAATTTAGCTGGATATAGAAGTATTATAGAATCAACCTATTTATTTGGTAGATCTCTTAATGGACAAATTACAGCTGCAGGTAAAATTTTACCTGCTAAAGTAATTGTAATAGGTGTTGGAGTTGCTGGACTATCTGCTATTGCAACTGCAAGAAGTTTAGGAGCAATTGTTAAAGCATTTGATACTAGGGAAGAAGTTAAAGAACAAATTAATAGTATGGGTGCTATATTTTTACAATTTAAAAAAAAATATAAAGATTTAAATAATAATGAATCTTTTTATTTAAATCAGATAAATTCAGAAATTAAACTTTTATCTAATTATATGAAAGAAACAGATATTATTATTACTACAGCATTAATACCTGGTCAAAAAGCTCCTATTTTAATTAATAATGAAATGATCAACAATATGAAACCTGGAAGTATTATTGTTGATTTAGCAGCTGAAAATGGTGGTAATTGTATATTAACTCAAAAAGATAAAATTATTATAACTAAAAATAATATTAAAATAATAGGTTTTACTAATTTACCTAGTAAAATGGCTGTACAAGCTTCTCAATTATATAGTAATAATGTTACAAACTTAATTAAATTATTATTATCTAAAAAAGGTAAAAAATTAAATATTGATTTTAAAGATGAAATTATACGTAATATGACTGTTACTTATGATAAAAAAATAATTTGGCCAGCACCATTAATTAAAGAAAAAAATTTTGAACAAAATTTAGAAAAACCATATAGTTTAAAACTAAAAAAAAACGATATAAATAATAAACAAGATAAATCTTATTTTAAAAATTTTCAAAAATATTTTTTTATATTTTTAAGTTTATCTTTTATTTATACTCTAAAATTTCTTCCTAAAGAAACTATACCTCATTTTATAATATTTTTATTATCTTGTATAATAGGTTATTATGTTATATGGAATGTTAGTCATAAATTACATACTCCTTTAATGTCAGTAACAAATGCAATTTCAGGTATTATTATCATTGGTGTTATATTTCAAATTAATAATAATAACATATTAATAACTATATTATCATTTTTAGGAATATTACTATCTAGTATAAATATTTTTGGTGGATTAACTGTAACTCAACGTATGTTAAAAATGTTTAATAAAAAATAAGAGGTATTAATAGATGTTTGATGGACTAGCAATAGTTACATATACTATATCTTCAATATTATTTATATTTAGTCTTGCAAGTCTTTCTCAAAAAGAAACTTCTAAAAAAGGAAATTTATTTGCTATTATAGGAATGATAATTGCAATTACAGCTGCTATATTAAATTCTCAATTTAATAATATTGGTTATATATTAATAGCTATTATTTTAGGAGGTATTATTGGTATAAATATATCTAAAAAAATAGATATGACTAAAATGCCTCAATTAATTGCTATATTACATAGTTTTGTAGGATTAACTGCAATTTTTGTAGGAATAAATAGTTATTTATTAATATATTATGATATAAATCAAATACATGACTCAATAAAATTAATAGAAATATTTATTAGTATTTTTATAGGATCTATAACTTTTATAGGTTCAATTATTGCATTTAGTAAATTATCAGGAATTATCACATCAAAAGCTTATAATTTTAAATTTAAAAAATTAATTAATATTAGTACATTTATTATTTCTATTATTTTAATGATAATATTTTTAAAAACAAAATATATTATTTTACAAATTTTATCATTAGTATTTATGATACATATTTCATTAATTTTTGGTTTATATTTAATAATTAGTATAGGTGGTGCAGATATGCCTGTAGTAATTTCAATGTTGAATTCTTATTCAGGTTGGGCTGCTGCAGCTTCTGGATTTATGTTAAATAATGATCTTTTAATTATTACTGGAGCACTAGTTGGTTCTTCTGGAGCAATATTATCATATTTAATGTGTAAAGGTATGAATAGATCATTTATTAATGTAATATTTGGAGGATCACAAAATAAAAAAAGTACTAATATTATTGAAAATGATATTGAACAACAATATAGAAAAATTTCTATAAACGATACAGTAGAACTTTTGAAAGATTCTAGTAATATTATTATAATTCCTGGATATGGAATGGCTGTAGCACAAGCTCAATATCCTATTTCTGAAATAGTAAAAAAATTAATTTCATATAATATTAAAGTAAGATTTGCTATTCATCCAGTAGCAGGAAGGTTACCAGGACATATGAATGTTTTATTAGCAGAAGCAAATATACCTTATGACATCATATTAGAAATGGATGAAATTAATAAAGATTTTTCTAATACTGATACTGTATTAATTATAGGAGCTAATGATACAGTTAATCCATCAGCTCAAGATGATAAAAATAGTCCAATTTCAGGAATGCCAGTACTAGAAGCTTGGAAAGCAAAAAATATTATTATTTTTAAAAGAAGTATGAATTATGGATATTCTGGTATTACTAATCCTTTATTTTATAAAGAAAATAGTTATATGTTATTCGGAGATGCAAAAGAAACAATTAATAAAATTTTAAAAATATTATAATAATTGTTGATTCTAGATTTTAATAAAATAAATTACTAGAATCAACTTTTAAACGTAATGAATTAAATTATTTAATTATATGTATAAAATAGATTATTAATATTTTATATTATTGAAAATAATTATATTTTTTATATTAAAAATAATTTTTATTTTATATACTAGAATAATATTATGGTTTTTGTGCAGGAGCCGTAGCATATCTATTAGCTGCATGTCCCCCTGCTCCTTTATTTTTATTTTCCATGTTACATAATGAATATATTAATTTATTATTTTTATAATAATATAAGGATATATGTTTATTATTTGATTGTTTTTTTCTAAATAAAAGATTTTTATTAAATATTTTTTTTTCAAAAATATATTTTTTTTTTATAATTTTATTTTTTTTATTTATAATAATTTTTGATGATTTTTTTTTTTCTAAAAATAAATTATCTTTTATATGAAAGTTTATTTTAGATAAAAATTTTTTATTATAATTTAGTAAATGTATATTATTTTTTTTATAAAAAAATTGATAAAAAAACATAGATGAGTTAAAAATTAAATTTTTTTGAATATTTAAGTTATTTATAATATTTTTATTTATTTTTGAATTTATTTTATTATTTATTCTAACTGTTTTTGTAATTAATAAATTAGGTATTTTATTAATAATAAAAATATTTTGATAATAAATATTATTAAAATAAAAACTATAATATTTTTTATATATAAAATAATTTTTATCAGTATCTTTAAAAGCATATGATAAATTTTTTAAATTAATAATATTAAATTTATTTTTATCATTTTTTAATAGATTATTTTTTTTTAATATTAATTGATTTTTTGTTTCAATTATTTTTAATTTAGAAAATGTAAAAATATTTTGTTTTTTAATTATTGTTTGAAATATTTTAATATTAAAATTTAATTTAATTTGATTAAAAATATTTTTAATTTTTTTTATACAATTAATATTATTATCATATTTTTTTTTAAAATAATTAGTTATTTGCTTATTTTTATTTAAAAAAACATTTTTAATAATATTAATATTTTTTTTATTAAAATTACTAAATATAATGTTATTAAAATTTAATTTTTTATTATAAATAATATTATAAAAAAATTTTTTTATAATATTATTTATTTTTAAAAAATAATTAAAAATTTTATTTTCTCTAACACTATTATTTTGATTTTTAATAGAAATATTTTTATTTTGAATAAAATTTTTCTTTTTTACTAAATTTTTTTTTAATGATTGATGTGGATATTTATAATTTTTTTTATGATAAAACGTATAATTCAAATTATATGTTTTTGTTATAGAGTCATTAATATTTTTTTTATCTTCTCCATGACGAATACGTAAAATAGAATAATTAGGAGTTTCTATTTGATCATTTGGAATAATAAAGGTTCGTATACCATTTTTCCTATTTTCAATAGCATTAACAGATTTTCTTTTTTCATTTAATAAATATGATGCTATTTTTACTGGTACTATTGCATATACTTCTTTTGTATTTTCTTTAAAAGATTCTTCTTCAATTAATCTTAAAATTGATAAAGATAATGATTTATTATCTCTTATTGTTCCATTACCTATACATCTAGGACACATATAATGACTTGATTCTCTTAGAGATGAACTAATTCTTTGACGAGACATTTCTAATAATCCAAATTTTGATATATGATTCATTTGTATTTTTGCTCTATCTTGACGTAATTTATCTCTTAAACGTTGTTCAACAGCTCTTTGATTTTCTGTAGGAGACATATCAATAAAATCAATAACAATTAAACCACCTATATCACGTAATCTTAATTGTCTTGCAATTTCATCAGTTGCTTCTAAATTAATATTAAAAGCTGTTTCTTCTATATCTATGCCTTTAGTTGCTTTTGCTGAATTAACATCAACTGATGTAAGTGCTTCAGTTGTGTCAATAACTATTGAGCCTCCAGATAATAAATTTACTTTTCTTTGAAATGCAGTTTCTATTTGTGATTCTATTTGATAATGACTAAATAATGGAATTTTACCAGAATATAATTTAATTTTTTTATTAAAATCAGATCTTCCTAATAAATTAATATATTCTTTAGCTAATTTTAATATTTCAGGATTATCAATAAGTATTTCGTTGATATCTGTAAGATAATCTCTAAAAGCTCTCATAATTATATTACTTTCTTGATGTATTAAAAAAGGAGCAGGTTTACTATTAGCTATTTTATTAATCAATTTCCAATGTTTTAATCTAAATTGCAAATCATATTCTAATTCTTTATTTTTTTTTCCTAATCCAGCAGTACGTATTATTAATCCCATTTCTTTAGGTAATTTTAATGTTAATAAAATTTCTTTTAATTCATTTCTTTTTTCACCTTCAATTCTTTTTGAAATGCCTCCTACTTTAGGACTATTAGGCATTAAAACTAAATATGTACCTGCTAAACTTATGAATGTAGTTAATGAAGCTCCTTTATTACCTCTTTCTTCTTTATTAATTTGTACAATTAATTCTTTTCCTTTGTATAAATATTCTTTAATATTTTCTTTTTTTAATAAAATATTATTCGAATTATCAGTAATATATTGATTATTAATTTCTTTAAAAGGTAAAAATCCATGTTTTTTAGTACCATAATCTACAAAAACAGCTTCTAAACTTTGTTCAATATGAATAATCTTACCTTTATATATATTAGATTTTTTTTGCTTATAAGTATCATTAGCTATATCTAAATCATATAATCTTTGTCCATCAACCATAGCTACACGTAACTCCTCATGTTGTGTAGCATTTATTAACATTCTTTTCATTATAACTTACTCATTACTTTTATATCAAGTTTATCATTTTATTAAAATTATTTAATTTATAAAAAATAGTATTTTATTTTTTATAAAAAATAATATTAAAATAATTTTATTAAAATTATTAATAAAATATATTAAATATTATTTTTATATGTTATTTTTAATATAATGGATGTTTGTATATTTTATTTACTAAATATTAAAATTATAATAAATAATCATAATTATTTATTCTAACATAAAAGTATATTTTCAAATAATTATTTTTATTAATAATATAAATTATATTTAAATATTATTTAAAATATAAATAATGATATTTATATATGGACTTTAAAATTTTATGTATAAAAAAATAGATAATAAATTTATAATTATACCTAATTATATTGATTCACAAAGAATTGATAATTTTTTAACTACAAAATTTAAAAACATTCCTAAAAGTTTTATTTATAGAATTTTACGACAAGGAAAAATTAGAGTTAATAAAAAAAAAGTAAATCCAAAATATAAAATAAAATCAAAAGATATATTAATTTTACCTTCAATTTATATAAATAAAATAAAAAAAAAAAAAATATTACTTAATGAAAAAAAAATAAATTTTTTTAAAAAAATGATTTTATTTGAAGATAAATATATTATTGCTATAAATAAACCTTCAGGTATTGCTGTTCATGGAGGTAGTGGTATAAATTTTGGTATTATTGAATATTTTCGAGTTTTATTTAAAAAAATTAAATTTTTAGAATTAGTACATAGATTAGATAAAGAAACTTCAGGTATATTATTAATAGCAAAAAAAAGATCTGTATTAAAAATATTACATAAACAATTACGTGATAATAGTGTGATAAAAAATTATATAGCTTTAGTAAAAGGAAATTATACTAAAAATAATCATGGTCATATAAAAGGTTTTTTATTAAAAAAAAAAAATAATAATAAGATAAAAGTAATGACACATAATACGATTGGTAAATATTCAGAAACAAAATTTCAAGTTATAAAATATTATCATACTATGATGTTATTAAATATAATTCCTTTAACAGGACGTACTCATCAAATTAGAGTACATATGTCTCATATTGGTCATCCAATTGTTTATGATCAACGTTATGGAGATAATAATTTTAATTTAAATTTAAAAAAACAAATAGGATTAAATAGATTATTTTTACATGCACAAAAAATAAAATTTATACATCCAATAACAAATAAAAAAGTTAATATATATGCTCCTTTAGATTATGAATTAAATAATTATTTATTAAAATTAGATTCTTAATTTAAGAGTATTATTTTTTTATTGAATATCTACATTTTTAAATATATAATTTTTAAAAATAAAAATAATATTTCTATAAATTTATAATATTTATAATTAAATTATTATTTGAAAACAAATAAAAGGATTAAATATGGCTGTACAAAAAAGTAAAAAATCCAGATCTAAAAGAGGGATGCGTCGTTCTCATAATAAATTATCTGTAAATAAAATTTTATTAACTGATAAAAAATCAGGAAAAAAATATTTATATCATAATATGACATCTGATGGTTTTTATAAAGGAAAAAAAATAATAAATAAATAATTTTTATCTTTAATTATTTAAAATTTTATAAATTGATATTTATGAAATAAATATTCAAAAATTATTGATAAAAATTCTAATATTATATTATTTTATAATAAAATATCTAAATTATTTACTAAAATAGAATTTATTTTCTATATGTTTATTATAAAAAAAATATAATTTATTCATAAAATAAATTAAATAAAAAATAAATATTTTAAAAATTTTTATATTTTATATAGGAACATTAGTTTGAATATCAATAATAATTCATTATTAAATATACAAAAAAAAAAATAGCGGCTATTTTTCCAGGTCAAGGATGTCAATTTATTGGAATGTTATCAGATTTATCTGATAATAATTTAATTATTAAAAAAATTTTTCAAAAAGCATCTAATATTTTAAAATATGATCTATGGAATTTAATTCAAAAAGGTCCTGTAAAAAAATTAAATATAACCTATTACTCTCAACCTGCTATATTAACATCATCTTTTGCAATATATAAATTATGGTTACATAAAAATAATATAATACCTAATATTATGGCTGGTCATAGCTTAGGTGAATATACAGCTATGTTATGTAGTAATGTTATTAATTTTTATGATGCTATTCAATTAGTTAATTATAGAGGTAAATTAATGCAAGAAATATCTTATTCTTTAAAAGAAAATAATATTGATGGATATTTTATGCAAGTTATTATAGGTTTAAATAAGGTTTTAGTTCAAAAAATTTGTAAAAAAGAAGCAAAAACTAATATAGTTAATATTTCTAATTATAATACATACAATCAAGTTACAATTAGTGGTAATAAAAATGCTATATTAAGAGTTGTTAAAACATGTAAATCATTAGGTGCTTATAATATACCATTATATATTAATGTACCTTCACATTGTTTATTAATGAAACCAATAGTAAATAAATTTAAAAAATTTTTAGAAAATATTAAATTTAATCAACCTAAAATTCCTATTGTTAATACTCTTAATATAAAATGTGAAACATCTCCTAAGGAAATAAAATATAATTTAATACGTCAATTATATAATCCAATAAACTGGGTTGAATGTATAAAATATATATCAAATAAAAATATAAATAATTTATTAGAATTTGGTCCTAAAAATATATTAGCAAAACTAACTAAACAAATTATTAATAATGTAGATGTTATTTCAATAAATAATTCCAAAACATTATCTATTGCATTAAAAAAATATAATAATATGAGAAAAATATGAATTTAACAGGAAAATTAGCTTTAGTAACAGGAGCTAATCGAGGTATAGGATATTATATTTCTAATACTTTAGTAAATTATGGTGCTAAAGTTATTGGAACATCTAAAAGTATTCATGGTGTAAAAATTATAAACAAATATTTAGGTAAAAAAGGTATTGGTTTAAAATTAGATTTAATAAGTAATTCTGGATCTATTAAAAATTTTTTAAATAACATTCATCATAAATTTGGTAATATAGATATATTAGTAAATAATGCTGGTATTACTTCTGATAATCTTCTAATAAAAATGAAGGAGAGTGAATGGAATAATGTTTTAATAACTAATTTAACTTCCGTTTTTATATTAACAAAAGAAGTTATCCGTTACATGTTAAAAAAATCATTTGGACGTATTATTACTATAGGATCTATAATAGGATCTATAGGTAATATAGGTCAAGTAAATTATGCAGCATCAAAATCAGGTTTAATAGGATTTAGTAAATCTTTAGCGTTAGAAGTAGCACACAAAGGAGTTACGGTTAATATTATATCTCCTGGATTTATTGAAACTGATATGACTCATAAACTTTCAAAATATATAAAAAATCATATTTTATCTAAAATACCTTTTAAACGTTTTGGTAAACCACAAGAAGTAGCTGATGCTGTAGCATTTTTAGCTTCTGATAAAGCATCATATATTACAGGAGAAACAATACATGTTAATGGTGGCTTGTATATGCCTTAAATTAGTATAATTTTTATTATATAAATTATATTAGATTTTTGAAATTAACATTTTATTTTTAATAAAGATACTAATAAGTAATAAATCTTTTTCAGAATTTGATAAATAGCGAACCATCGCATGAATAAGTTTTATAGGAAATTTAATAGTATGAGTAGTTCCACAGAAAAACGTATTAAGAAAATTATTAGTGAACAACTTGATGTTAAACAAGAAAATGTTATTAATACTGATGCTTTTATAAAAGATTTAGGAGCAGATTCTCTTGATACTGTTGAGCTAGTCATGGCTCTAGAAGAAGAGTTTAATATTGAAATTTCAGATGAAGATGCTGAAAAAATTACTACCGTTCAAGAAGCAATTAATTATATTAACTATCACCAAAATTAAATAATATCAAAGGATGAATTTAATATTTTAATTCATCCTTTGATCATTATTTAAAATAATTTTATATTATAAAAAATATGTTAAAACGTAGAGTGGTTATTACTGGTATAGGTCTTATTACTCCTACAGGAAATACAGTAAGAACTAGTTGGAATAATGTTGTAAATGGAAATAGTGGTATTGATTTAATAAATGATTTTGATACAAGTAAATATACTACTAAATTTGCAGGATTAATAAAAAATTTTTCTTATAAAAATTTTATTACAAAAAAAAAAATACGTAATATGGATTTATTTATCCAATATGGAATAGTTGCTTCAAAACAAGCAATACAAGATTCAGGAATAATTATTAATGAAACAAATACTCGTAGGTTTGGTGTTGCAATAGGTTCAGGTATGGGTGGAATTGGTTTAATAGAAAAAAATAATTATATATTATATAATAAAGGTCCTAAAAAAATAACTCCTTTTTTTATTCCATCTATAATGATTAATATGATAACAGGAAATATTACTATTGATTATGAATTTAAAGGACCTACTATATCTATTAGTAGTGCTTGTAGTTCTGCAATGCAAAATATTGGAATGGCATCAAGAATAATATCTTATAATGATGCTGATTTAATGTTAGCTGGTGGTTCAGAAAAAGCAATAACTCCTTTAGGTCTAAGTGGATTTTGTGCAATCAGAGCACTATCTAAAAGAAATAATAATCCTAAAGAAGCTAGTCGTCCTTGGGATAAGGATCGAGATGGATTTGTTTTAAGTGATGGAGCAGGGATATTAGTGTTAGAAGAATATAATCATGCAAAAAAACGTAATGCAAATATTTATGCTGAAATAGTAGGATTTGGTATGAGTAATGATGCTTATCACATTACATCTCCATCTAAATATGGTGAAGGAGCTATTTTATCTATGTTAAATGCATTAAAAGATGCAAAAATTAATTCTAATAAAATTAGATATATTAATGCTCATGGTACATCAACTATATTAGGTGATATTGCTGAAGTTCATGCTATTAAATATATCTTTAAAAATAATTTAAAATTATTTGTAAGTTCTACTAAATCAGTAACTGGGCATTTATTAGGAGCTTCTGGTGCAGTAGAATCTATTTATTCTATTTTATCTTTAAGAGACCAAATAGTTCCTCCAACTATTAATCTAAATAATGTTGATAAAAATTTTAATTTAGATTTTATTCCTAATGTTGCACGTGATGTTAAAAACATGAAATATGTATTATGTAATTCTTTTGGTTTTGGAGGAACTAATGCTACACTAATTTTTAAAAAAATATAATGAATTAGATGAATAATTAAAATAATTAATTATATTTTTTATTTATTATTCAATAATAAAATATAATTTTTATATAAATTAAAATAATTATAAATATATAATAAAATTAATACATAAAATATAATTAAATAAATATGAAAAGAAACCAATTTATTGTTGTAGAAGGTATAGATGGATCAGGAAAAACAACAATTTGTAATTATATAATAAATTTACTTCATAATTTAAATATTCATAATATTATTTATACACATGAACCAGGAGGAACTCCTTTAGCTGAAAAATTAAGACAATTAATTAAATATTCAAAAAATGAAATATTATCTAGTAAAACTGAATTATTATTAATATATGCATCAAGATTACAATTATTAGATAATATCTTAAGACCAAATATTAATAATTGCTGGATATTATCTGATAGATATGATCTATCTTCATATGCGTATCAAATAGGTGGTAGAGGGATTAATAAAAAAGATATTTTATTTTTTCAAAAATTTATTCTTAATAATATTAAACCTAATATAACTATTTATTTAGATGTAAATCCAGTTATTAGTTTAAATAGAATTAAATTAAGGAAAAAAGATAGAATTGAAAAAGAATCTTTAACTTTTTTTTCTAAAGTAAGAAAATATTATTTAAAATTAGCCAATCAAAATAATAATATTATAATTATTGATGCTAATCAAAATCTTTATAATGTTAAATTAACAGTAAGAAAAATAATAATGAAATGGTTAAAAAATTAGGAAATATAAAAAATAATGTTATGTAAAAAAATATTTTCATTATGTTACCCTTGGTTAAATAATAATTATAAAAAAATATTATCTCAGTTTTTAAAAAATAAAAGTTATCATGCTTTTGTTTTTTGTTCAATAAATGGGATAGGCACTATAGATTTAATCTATGCAATAATTAAATGGATATTATGTACAAATAAAAATTATTTATATAATTGTGAAAAATGTAAAAATTGTATTTTAATAAAAACAGGTAATCATCCTGATTTATATATTATAAAAAAAAAATATGGTCATATAAATATAAGTATAGATAATATTAGAAATATTATTGATAATATTTATAATAATTCTTATAGAGACCAAGGGAAAATAATATGGTTACCATATGCTAAACAATTAAATAATTCATCTAGTAATGCAATTTTAAAAATTCTTGAAGAACCTCCTAAAAATACTTGGTTTTTTATACAATGTCATAATAAAAATGATTTATTAACTACGATATCTAGTCGTTGTCAAATATGGTATATTAATCCACCATCAGAAAAAGATGGATTATATTGGCTAAAAAAAAAATTAAATAATAATTATGAAAAAAAAATAATAATAACTGCATTACGTGTATGTAATTATTCTCCTATTAATGCATATAAATTATTAAATAGTTCTTTATGGTTACAAAGAAAAAATTTATATGAAATTTTTATTTCAGCAATAAAACATGATATATTATGTCTATTAAAAATATTAAATACTAATAATATCCTATTATATTTTAATTGGTTATATTTAATATTATTAGATGTAATAAAATATCATTTAAAATTTAAAAAAAAATTTTTTTATAATATAGATCAACTTGACTTAATTTTAGCAATATCAAATTTAATAAATTTAAATAATATATTTTTAATTATAGATGATTTATTATATTATCGTAAATGTTTAATTAATATTAATAATATTAATCAAAAATTAGTTTTAATTAGATTTTTATTATCATTAGAAAAAAAAACAAATATTAATAATAATAATTAATTATTTTAAATCTAGCAATAAAAATAAATAAAAATCAGGATTATATAATGTTTAATAATGTATTTGCTAATTTACAAAAAGTTGGTAAATCTTTAATGTTACCAGTTTCAGTATTACCTATTGCTGGTATATTATTAGGTATTGGATCAGCTAATTTTTACTGGTTACCAAAAATTATTTCTAATCTTATGGAAAAAACAGGAGGTTCTGTTTTTTCTAATATGCCATTAATTTTTGCTATTGGAATAGCTTTAGGTTTTACTAAAAATAATGGTGTATCTGCATTAGCATCTGTTATTTCATATGGTATTTTAACTAAAACTGTAGAAGTAATTATTCCATTATTACTATATAATATTCCATATGATATTATATTAAAAAAACATTTTGCTGATACAGGTGTATTAGGAGGAATTATATCTGGAGCTATAGCTGCATATATGTTTAATAAATTTCATCAAATTAAATTAGTGGAATATCTTGGTTTTTTTTCTGGAAGACGTTTTGTTCCTATTATTTCTGGTTTAACATCAATTTTTGTTGGAATTATATTATCTTTTATATGGTTACCGTTAGGTAAAATTATTCAATATTTTTCACATTGGGCAGCTTATCAAAATCCAATACTTGCTTTTGGAATATATGGAGTTGTAGAAAGATCTTTATTACCTTTTGGTTTACATCATATTTGGAATGTTCCGTTTCAAATGGAAATTGGATCATTTACTAATAATATAACAAAACAAGTATATCATGGAGATATTGCTAGATATATATCAGGAGATCCTAGTGCAGGTAAATTAGCAGGTGGTTTTTTATTTAAGATGTATGGTTTACCAGCAGCAGCAATTGCAATATGGCATTCATCTAAAAAAGAAAATAGAATTAAAATTGGTAGTTTAATGATATCTGCAGCATTAACTTCTTTTTTTACTGGAATTACAGAACCAATAGAATTTTCTTTTATGTATGTAGAACCTATATTATATGTAATACATATTATTTTAGCAGGTTTATCTTTTCCTATTTGTATAGCATTAGGAATGAGAAATGGAACAAGTTTTTCTCATGGTTTAATTGATTTTATCATATTAAGTGGTCATGGTAGTAAAATATGGTTATTTCCAATAATAGGAAGTTTTTATGCTATATTATATTATTCTATTTTTAGGATATTAATAGTTAAATGGAATTTAAAAACTCCTGGAAGAGAACATTCAAGTAATATATCTAATACTTATAAAAATATAATAGAAAAACAACCAGAATACATTAAACAATTAGTAGATAGTTTTGGAGGTAAAAAAAATATTACAAATTTAGACGCATGTATTACTAGGTTACGTGTTAGTGTTATAGATGTTAATAAAGTAAATCAAGAAAAATTAATAAAATTAGGTGCATTAGGAGTTATTATATCTGGTAATGGTGTACAAGCTGTATTTGGAACTAAATCTGATAATTTAAAAACAGAAATAGATATTTTCATAGGTAATAAATATTAATTTAATTATAATAAAATGAAAAATAATAATGATATTTTTAAAAAAATAATATTACATAAAACTTCAACAAAAATTATATATCAGGATAATTTAGTTACTGCTTTTAATGATATTTATCCTAAAAGTCCAGTACATATTTTAATTATACCAAATAATTTTATAGAAACTTTTAATGATATAAATCATACACATGAATTAATTTTAGGTAGAATGTTATTAGTTGCTTCTAAAATAGCAAAACAAAAAAGTATAGATAAAGATGGATATAGAATAGTTATTAATTGTAATAAACATGGATGTCAAGAAATATTTTATTTACATATTCATCTTCTAGGAGGAAGACAAGGAAGTAAAGAATATTATTGATATAAAATATTTAATTATTTTATAAAAAATTAAATATTATTAACAACTTAAAATAGTTTAAGTTAATAATATATTAAAATTTTTTTAATAAATTTTATTAAAATATAAAAACATTAATTAGTATTTTTTATAGAACTAATACCTATTCTACTAATTTTATTATTTTCTTTTTCTGCAATAGTCCATAAAATATTATTCCATTTAATATTATCTCCTACTACTATAGTATTACTTTTAATTAAAGAAATTAATAAATTTCCTATCGATTGCTGTACATCAATATGATCATTTAATTTTAAGCTATAAATTTTAACTATATCATATAATTTAGTTTCAGCATCAAGAATAAAATCTCCAAAAAATTTTTGATTTAATGATAATGAAATCGATTTACTAAATAGTTTTCCTAATTCTTTTAAATTATTTTCATGACCCATAATACAAATTATATCATCTTTTTGTAAAATAGTATTTCCAGTAGGTCTTAATAATATATTTTTTCTGAATAATGCAGTAATAAATGTTTGTTTAGGCATATATAAATCACGTAATGAGGATCCAATACACCAAGTTTCTGCATTTAATATATAAATAAATTGTTCCCATTGATATAGAACATTTATGTCTAAATTCATTCTATGATTAGGTAAAATAATGGATGGTATTAATATTTTTGTTTTTCGTGCAAAAAAAGTTAAAAAACTACCTTGAATTATTAAAGAAGTTACAACAACAATAAATGCTATATTAAAAAATAACATAGCATTTTCTATTTGTGAGATTACAGGAAATAATGCTAATATAATTGGAACAGCACCTCTTAAACCCATCCAACTAATAAAAAATTTTTCACGTAAATAAAAACGACTAAATGGTAATAATCCTATAAAAACAGATAATGGTCTAACTATAAAAACTATCCAAAAAGATAATACTAATGATGGTAATGCAATATGAAATAAAGAATAAGGAGTTACTAATAATCCTAATATTAAAAACATAGCTATTTGACTTAACCATGCAATACCATTGAATGTTTGAAGAATATTATTACAACTACGAATATTATAATTACCAATAACAAAACCATATAAATAAATTGCTAAAATGCCACTACCATCTAATAAATTAGTTAAAGAATAAATAAATATACCAATACTTAATGCTATTAATGGATATAATCCACTAACTAATATAATTTTATTAATAATTTTTTTAAATATCCATGCTCCAATTAATCCTAATATAATTCCTAATATAAATTCTTTAATTAAATGTAAAAAATGTAATATTAATATATTAATAGTAAAATCTAATTGTTTAATTTTAATCATTTTAATAATAGATGTTGTTAAAAATACAGCCATAGGATCATTACTACCAGATTCTATTTCAAGAATAGAAGTTACTCTTTCATTTAATCCTTTACCAGAAGTAAAAATAGCAGCAGCATCAGTAGATGCTAATATTGAACCAACTAGAAAACCATAAATAAAATGAATTTTAAATAGATAAGATGTAATAATTCCTATTAATCCAGCTGTTATTAAAACTCCAATTGTTGCTAAAGATAATGCAGGAGCTAAAGCAATTTTTATTGAAGAAATTTTTGTTCTCATACCTCCATCAAGTAAAATAACAGCTAAAGCTAAATTACTAATAATATTTGCTATTAAATAACTATGAAATGAAATTCTACCAATACCTCCTGATCCTGATAATATACCTATAGCTAAAAATACTAATAAAATAGAAACTCCTATTTTAGAAGTAATTGAACTTAGTAAAATACTAGATGTAATTAAAATACATCCAATTATAAATAAAATAAAAGTTGATTGTAAATCCAATGAAAATTGCTCCTGTATTTTGGATTATTATTAATTTTTGCATCATTATAAAATTCATATATAAATTATAATTTATATATGAATTTATGTTTTAAAATATTAAATAATATATCCAAAAACAAGATTTATTTAATAAAATTAATATGAATATTTAAACTGATAAATATTTATATAAATATTTATCAGTAAAAATTTTAAATGTTGTTAATAAATTAATATTTAATTATTTTTTGTAATATGTAAGATAAGATCTAAAACTTTATTAGAATATCCTGTTTCATTATCATACCAAGCAATCAATTTTACAAAAGTCTTACTAATTAAAATACTAGCTTTTTTATCAAAAATAGATGTTAATGTTTCTCCATTAAAATCACTAGAAACTACATCATCTTCTGTATATCCAATAACACCTTTCATAGTATTATGTGAAGCAAATTTTATTTGATTAAATATTTTATCTAATGTAGTTTCTTTTAATAATTTAACAGTTAAATCAACAACAGAAACATTAGTAACAGGAACTCGTAAAGATATTCCTGTTAATTTACCATTTAATTCAGGAATAACATATCCTACTGCTTTAGCCGCACCAGTAGTAGATGGAATAATATTTTGATATGCACCTCTACCGCCTCTCCAATCTTTATAAGAAGGACTATCTACTGTTTTTTGTGTTGAAGTAACAGCATGTACTGTTGTCATTAATCCTTCTTCTATAATAAAGTTATCATGAATAATTTTTGCTAAAGGTGCTAAACAATTGGTTGTACAAGAAGCATTAGATACAATCTTTTCACCATTATATTTTTCAAAATTAACACCTTTAACATACATAGGAATACTATTATCTTTAGGAGGAGCAGTGATAATAACTTTTTTAGCACCTGCAACTATATGTTTATTTGCTAATTCTTTAGTTAAAAAAATTCCTGTAGATTCTACAACTACATCTATACCTAAATCATTCCATTTTAATTTATAAGGATCTCTTTCAAAGAAAACATTAATATAATTACCATTAATAATTAAATATTGATTTTTTATTTCAATATTACCTTTGAATTTTCCATGTGTAGAATCGTATTTTAACATATAAGCCATATAATTTATTTCTAATAAATCATTAATAGCTACAATTTTAATTTTAGGATTTTTTTGTGCAGCACGAAAAAGAACACGACCTATTCTTCCAAATCCATTAATAGCAATTCTAATAGACATTATTTTCTTCCTTATGAAAAATATTTTTAAATATTTACTAATCAATATTCAAATTATATATAGCATATATATTTCTTGGATCATTTATTTGTTTTGTTGATAATAATAAATTATTTTTTAATGAATTTTTTTGAATATAGTAATTTATTAAAGAAGAAAAAATATCATTAAATGAAATAGAACTATTTTTTTGAAAAGAAAATAAATCTAATAAATTTAAAGGAAGAAAATCAGCATCATCTTCTAACCATTTTAATGAAATATTTCTTATCCCTGTTAACTCAGAAATTTTTTCTATAGCAGAATCAAAATCTCCAATAGCATCAATTAATCCATTTTTTTTTGCATCTTTGCCTATCCATACCATACCATTAGCTAATTTTTTTACATCTTTTATAGATTTATGTCTTGAGTGAGAAATTAAATATACAAATCGATCATAACCTCCTTGTATATTTACTTTTGCAATTTCTTTATTTTGTAAAGGTAATTCTTTATATATTGAATTTACTAATCCAATATTAGTATTAACTCCATCACTATAAATTCCAAAGCTTTTTAAAGTATTATTCAATGTAGGTAAAAGAGAAAATATACCAATAGATCCAGTAATAGTATTTATATCACTTATAATATAATTACCTGCTGTTGCAATAAAATATCCTCCTGATGCTGCTACTTCACCCATTGATACTACAATAGGTTTATGAACTTTTTTTAAGGAAATTAAGGAATTATATATATATTCAGAAGCTGTTAAACTACCTCCTGGACTATTAATTTTTAATATTAATCCTTTTATATTAGGATCTAAATAAACTTGATTTATTTTATCAATAATATTAGAACTTTCTAAACCATAATTTAAAATTCCATTAATAGTGATTACTGCAATATTTTTTTTCTTATTTGGTTTAAAATTTTGTTTGATATATTCATTTATATCAATATGATTATATGTTTGATTATTTAAATCCCATCCAAATTTTTTTACCATATCAAGATTAAAATCAAATTTTGTAGATAATTTATCTACTAATTTATTTTTTAAAGCATATAATGCTAAATTTCCATTACTTTTTTTTAATTTTTGAACATAATCTTTATGTTTTGGAAATAAATTTTGAATACTTATGTGACGATTATTTGCAACTGTTTTTAAATAATTATTCCATAAATTATTAATTAATTTTTTTTCTACAATTTTAGTACTTGGAGACATATTATCTCTTGTTACTGGTTCAATAGCTGATTTAAATTCTCCTATTTTAAAAACATTTACTTTTACTTTTAATTTTTTTAATAAACTTTTAAAGTAAAAATTTTCTATAAATAATCCATGTAAATCTATATATCCATGTGGTTCTAAAATTATCTTATTAGCAAAACTAGCTAAATAATATTGTTTTTGATTATATATATCTCCTATAGCATATATAGGTTTACCTGAAGTTTTAAAATCATGTAAATATTTACCTATATAACTTAATGTAGGCATATCTTCTACCATACAATCACTTAAATTTAATATAATACCACTAATATTTTTATCTGTTTTTGCATGATGAATAGCTTGTGCAACTTGAAAAGTTGAGTTTGTAATAGATAAATTTAATATTTTATCAAAAAATTTTAAAAAAATATTATTACTATTATGACTAATTATATCATCTGTTAAATATTGAACATCAATTTCTAATATATGTTTTTTATTTTTATTTAAATTATTTGTTTGATTATTAAATTTAATATTATAAATATAATAACTAATTATTATTATTAATAATAAAAACATTATATTTAATATTAATTTTTTAAGAAAATTGACTGTAAACCAAATATAACAAAAAAAAGATTTTATCAAATTCCATAAAATAGTCATTTATCACCTAATTTTGAAATAAAATTAAATTAAAAAATTTTTAAATTAACCCAAACAGGAGTATGATCTGATGGTTTAATCATTTTGCGAATAGAATATTCTATATTTGAATTAATATAATATTTTATTAATATTTTACTAATTAAAATTAAATCTACTCTTAATCCACGATTATTTAAATATCCTTTAGATCTATAATCAAACCAAGAAAATACATTATTTATTTTTGGATTCATTATTCTCCAAATATCAAATAAACCCCATTTTAATAATTTATTAATACATATTCTTTCTTCTGGTAAAAAAGAACATTTACCTTTCTTTAACCATCGTTTACGATTAATTTCTCCTATACCAATATCTAAATCAGAAATACTAACATTTATATCACCCATTAATATAACAGGATTATTAGGATCTACATTATCTTCAAGAAATTGTTGTAAATTTTTAAAAAAATTAATTTTAGAAGAAAATTTAATAAAATTATTACGATTATCTCCTTGAGGAAAATAACAATTAATTATTTTTATAATACCAATAGAACTTGGAATATCAATTATTATTAATCTTTTTTGTTTATTAAATTGATTATATAAAAATCCTTTTTGTACATTTAATGGAATATATTTACTTAATAGTGCTACTCCATAATATCTTTTTTCACCATAAGAGAAAACATTATAACCTAATTTAATTAATTTTTCTTTAGGGAAATTTAAATTTTCAACTTTAGTTTCTTGTAATCCAATAATATCAGGATTATATAAATTAATTATTGATTCAAGTTGATGAATATGTGCTCTAATACCATTAATATTAAATGAAAGGAATTTCATGAAATTATTAATTATTTTATAGTAAAAATTAATATTAAAATATCATTTATTTAAATATTTTTATATATTTTTAAAAAATTTTTTATAAAAAAGACATAAGTAATAATTAATATAAAAAATTTTTATAATTATTTTACCTAATTGTGGCATATTTTAATTTTATTATTATATTTTTTAATTTTTTTAATAATATAATAGAATTATATTGATTATCTTCTATTAGTTTAATAATAAATGATCCTAAAATCACTCCATAAGCACCATTATTAATAGCATTTTTAATATGATTAGTTGTATAAATGCCAAAACCTTGTAATGGTAAAGCTGCATTATATTTTATTAATTTAGAAAATAAATTAGAAATATTAAATGTATTATTAATCGTTTGATCAATTCCAGTAATTCCAGATCTTGATAAGACATAAGTATATGCACAATGAAAAGATGAAATTTTTTTTAATAAATTATTATTAGCATTTGGTGGACAAATAAGAACAGGTAAAATTTTATTTTTAATTGATTTTTTATAAAAAGGTATAAACTCTTCTATAGGTACATCGACAATAAGAACAGAATCAATTCCAGATTTATAACACTGATCATAAAATTTATTTATACCATAAGAATAAATAATATTAGCATATATTAATATTCCAATAGGAATATTAGGATATTTATCTCTAATAATACTAATTAATTGAAAACATTTAATAATATTAATACCTAAACTTAAAGCTCTTTTATTTGCTTTTTGAATAATAGAACCATCAGCTAATGGATCAGAAAATGGTATTCCTAATTCTAATCCATTTGAACCATTATAAATAAGAGTATCAATTATATTAAAAAATACTTTTATAGATGGATCTCCTATGGTAATAAAAGGTATTAATGCAGATTCTTTCTTCTTTTTTAAACATTGAAACATATTAGTATAACGTTTTTTCATATATAACCTATTATAAATAATTATTAACTGTAGTAATGTCTTTATCACCTCTACCAGATAAATTTACTACTAATATTTGTTTTTTTATAGGATTATTTTTAATAATTTTTAAAGCATATGCTAATGCATGTGAAGATTCTAAGGCTGGTATTATACCTTCTTTTAAACATAATAATTTAAAAGCTTCTATAGCTTCTTTATCTGTAATAGAATAATATTTAGCTCTACCTATATTATTTAAATATACATGTTCAGGTCCTACAGCAGGAAAATCTAAACCTGCAGATATTGAATAAGATTCAGCAATTTGATAATTTTCTGTTTGCATAATAGACGTTTTCATACCAAAATATATTCCTATTTTACCATGTTTTAAAGCTGCACCATGTTTTTTTGTATTAATACCTAAACCTCCTGGTTCTATCCCAATTAATTGTACAGATTTATCTGAAATAAAATCTTTAAATAATCCAATTGCATTAGATCCACCACCTACACATGCTATTAATATATCAGGTAATTTTTTTTCCATTAAAATTATATCATTTTTTACTTCTTTACCTATAATACTTTGAAATTTACTTACTATAGTAGGATAAGGATGAGGACCAGCTGCAGTTCCTATCATATAATGAGAATTTTTATAATTACTTGACCAATAACGAATTGCTTCATTGCATGCATCTTTTAATGTACCATTATTTTTATTAACTGAAATTACTTCTGTTCCTAATAATTTCATTCTTAAAACATTAGATTTTTGACGTTGTATATCTTTTTCTCCCATAAAAACTTTACATTTTAATTCTAAAAGTGCACATACTATTGATGCTGCTACTCCATGTTGTCCTGCTCCTGTTTCTGCTATAATTTCTTTTTTATTCATTTTTTTTGCTAATAATGCTTGACCTAATGCTTGGTTAATTTTATGTGCTCCACTATGAAGAAGATCTTCTCTTTTTAAATAAAGAATAGAATTAGTATTTTTAGTTAAATTATTACATAATGTTAATGGTGTTGGACGACCTACATAATTTTTTAATAAAAAATTATATTTTTTTTTAAAAATAGGATCTTTTTGAGATTTAATAAATGTTTGTTCTAATTCTAATAAAGCAGGTGTTAATATTTGTGGTACAAACATTCCACCAAATTTACCAAAATAACTAGGTAATGAAGTAATCATTTAAATATTTTCCTTATATAAAAAATAAATAATTAATATTTAATAATCACGTAATTTTTTAAAAATTTCTTTTATTTTAAAATGATCTTTAATACCAGAAATATTTTCTACTCCTGAATTAAAATCTAACCCATAACAATTTAATTTAATTGCTTCTATAAAATTATTTTTATTTAAACCACCTGCTAATAAAATATTTTGATTATTTTTTCCTTTTAATAATTTCCAATTAAACTTAATTCCTTTTCCAGATAAATAATTATCAAATACATATAAATCTACATTACTATATTTATAAGTAGGAATATGATCATGTATTTTTATAACTTTCCAAATCTTAATTTTATTAGATAATTTATTTCGTAATATATTAATAAAATTTTGATTTTCTTCTCCATGTAATTGTACTGCATATAATGATAATATTTTTGATATTTGAACAATTTCTTCAATTGTACTATTATAAAATATTCCTATATATAATAATTTTTTAATATTAAATACAATATTTTTTGCAATTTGAATATTAATATTTCTTATAGAATTATTTACAAAAATTAAACCACCAAATATACTACCTGAATCATTAGTTATTTTAGCATCTTCAATTGTTTTTAAACCACAGATTTTATTTATTCCAAAAATTAAATTTTTTACTGCATATAAAATATTTTTTTTAGAAGTTATTGCAGAACCTATTAAAAATCCATGAACAAATTTACTTAATTGTCTTATTTTAAAATTACTATCAATTCCTGATTCACTAATTAAGATAATTTCTTTAGGAATATAATTTAATTTTACTAAATTATATGTTTTATTAATATCTATTGAAAAATCTTCTAAATTTCTATTATTAATACCAATGATTTTAGCTTTTAAATATATTGCTCTTTTAAGTTCACTTTTATTATTAATTTCAGTTAAAATTCCCATATTTAATTGATGTGCAATTTTAGATAATTGAATATATTCTTTATCATTTAAAATAGATAATATTAATAATATAGCATCAGCATCATGATATCTTGCAAAATATATTTGATAAGAATCCAAAATAAAATCTTTACATAAGATTGGTTGTGATACCATATTTCTAATAATTTTAATATCATTAAAATTACCTTGAAAATATTTTTCATCAGTAAGAACTGAAATAACAGATGAATAATTTTTATAAACTTTAGCAAAATCTTTTAAATTATAATTTTTACAAATTAATCCTTTTGATGGAGAATATTTTTTACATTCTAAAATAAATACACTATTATTACTTTTTAATGCACTATAAAAATTATATTTTGTTTTTGTTATATGTGGAAGAATTTTTTTTATAGGAATATTTTTTTTTTTATTTTTAATCCAAGAAATTTTATTTTTTATTATTTCTTTTAAAATATTTTTGTGATACATAGTTATTTTTTTATATAACCTTCATTTATTAAATTAATAATATAATTATAACCAGAACCGTTATTAATAGTATTAAGAACATTTTTAGTATTTTGGATTAAATTATTTTTTCCATGTAATTTTAATAAAAAAGCAACATTTACTGCTATAGTATTTTTATAACTAATATTTGTACAATTTCCTTTTAATAATTTTATTAAACATTTAGCATTTTCTTCCGGAATTCCTCCAATTAAATCTTTTTTACAAATATAATCTAATCCAAAATCTTTAGGAGTTAATATATAATTAGAAATTATATTATTATTTAATTCAAAAACATGAGTTTTACTATGTAATGATATTTCATCCATACCATTACAATGAACCACAGCTGCATGTTTATATTGTAATAATTTTAAAGTCTTAATAAGAGGTATTAACAAATTTTTATTATATACACCAATTAAAATTATTTGAGGTTTAGCTGGATTTACTAGTGGTCCTAATATATTTAAAATAGTTCGTGTTTTTAATTGTTTTCTTATATTCATACAATATGAAAAAAAATTATTGTATTTAGGTGCAAACAAAAAACATAAATTAAAATTATCCAATAATTTAAGAGAAATTTTTCTAGATTGATTTAATTGAATACCCATAGCTAATAATACATCAGCAGATCCTGATTTGCTTGATATACAATAATTAATATGTTTAACTATTTTTAATCCACAAGCAGCTGCAATAAAAGCACTTCCTGTAGAAATATTTAAAGTATTCATATTATCTCCACCAGTACCAACAATATCAGAAATAATATATTTAGGTTTAGGAAAATATTTAATTTGATTTGATAAAATTGCATTTACTGCACCAGCAATTTCTTCAGAATTTTCTCCTTTAATTTTCATGGATATTAAAATAGCTACTAATTGACTTAAATGTAATTTTTTATTTATAATTGCTGAAAAAAGATAATTACTTTCATCTCTAGAAATATTTTTAGAATTATATAATTTATTTAAAATAAAATTAATCATTTTATCACTTTATAAAATTATTATTTTCAAGATAAAGCCCAATGGATAGTTTGTTTAATTAAAATATTTCCATCTGGAGTAAGAATAGATTCAGGATGAAATTGAAAACCACATATTCTATTATAATTAAAACGAAAACTCATAATCATATTTTTATATTTTGAATTAATTGTTAAAATATTAGGTATTTTATTTACAACTAATGAATGATAACGAGCTACATTCATAGGGTTTTTTATACCAAAAAACATTTCTTTATTGTCATGAATAATAGCAGAAGATTTACCATGTAAAATTTTTTTTGCTTGTATAATACATCCACCATAAGATTCAATTATTGCTTGGTGTCCTAAACATATACCAATAATAGGTAATTTACCTATTAAGATTTTTAATAAATTAGGCATAAATCCAGCATTACTTGGTAAACCTGGACCAGGAGATAATAGTAAAATAGGATTTTTTATTTTACTTAATTTTTTTAATAAGAAATTAATTGGAATATCATTACGATAAATAATTACTTTATGATTTAAAGAACGTATTTGATCAACTAAATTATAAGTAAATGAATCAATATTATCCAGAATAAATATATTAGACATTTAATTTTTACTCCTTATAATATATTACTTCTTGCTATAGCATTTAAAACTGCTTTTGCTTTACTAAAACTTTCATTGGCTTCAGATTGTGGTTCTGAATCTAATACTATTCCTGCTCCTGCTTGTACAGTAGCTATATTATTTTTAATATAAGCAGAACGTATTATAATACATGTATCTAAATCTCCATGTGCTGTTAAATAACCGATAGATCCGCCATAACTACCTCTAGGTTCTTTTTCAACTTCAGCTATTAATTGCATAGCACGTATTTTGGGTGCTCCAGTTAAAGTACCCATATTCATACAGGCACGATAAGCATGTAAAGCATCTAAATCAGTTTTAAGAATACCTATAACTTTAGATACTAAGTGCATTACATAATAATAACGATCAACTTTTGTTAAATTAGATACATACCTACTACCAGGTATACATATTTTTGCTAAATCATTTCTTGCTAAATCAACTAACATTAAATGTTCTGCCATTTCTTTTTGATCTGTTCTCATTTCTAATTCAATACGACTATCTAAATCTAAATTTAAAACATTATTAATATATTTTCTTGATCGAGTACCGGCGATTGGATATAATTCTACCTGTCTATTTATAGAATTAAATTTTAATGAACTTTCTGGAGAAGCTCCAAATAAAGTAAATTCTTTATCTTGCATAAAAAACATATATGGACTAGGATTAATTTTTTTTAAAACATCATAAGCAGCTAAAGGATTATTACATGGTAAAAAAAATTTTCTTGATGGTACTACTTGAAAAATTTCTCCTAATTTAATATAAGATTTCATTTTTTTTATTACATTACAATATTCATGATCATTTTGATTACATGTATAAAAAATATTTTTAATATTTTTTTGTTTAATATTAGTTAAAGGTAATATGATTGTTTTTTTAATTTGTTTATCAAGATCTTCAACACGTTTTTTTAATCTTACAAATTCTTTTTTATTTGGAATATAAATACTAGCTTGTAAATTTGATATTTTTTTTTTATGATCTATTATTAATAATATTTCAGATAAATAAAAACAATAATCAGGACATATATTTTGATATTTTATTATTTTTGGTAATTTTTCAAAATTATATATTAAATCATAAGAAAATAATCCACCTAAAAACATAGATTTTCTTTCTTTATTATTAGGTAATTTTACTAATTTTAGTATATATCTTAATATATCAAATACGGATAATGATTTTAATCTTGTATCTTCATCTTCAAATTTTTCTATTTGTGGAAAATTTAAAAAACGACTATTTATTTTTTTTTTATTAGAGATATGTTTAGGTAAAAATTTATCTAATAATTGTAATAATAAATTTCCATTTTCAGAAAATGATTTAATTATAACAGTATTTTTAATAGAACTAATTCTTAAGGAACTATCAATAATAAGTAAACTCTGTAAATGTTTTTTACTATTAATATCTACTGATTCTAATAATAAAGTATATTTTTTTTTTTTACATAATTTATTAAATATAACAGTAGGATTTTCTATATAAGTAGTTTGAGTAGTAATTAGTTCTAATTTAGGTTTTATAATTTTCATATTATAATTCTCAAATTTCACTTATAATATTAGTAACATAATATGATTAAAGTAATAATTAAATATTATTCATATTGATGAAATATGTATTTATTAAAAATAAATATTCATAATAAATCAATTTAAATTTACTATAAATAAAATTAATTGTATATAAAAATATATAAATAATTTATTTTATTATACTTTAAAAAGAAAATGAATTATGTCTCCATTTTTAATAATATAATTTTTACCTTCTAATCTAATTTTTCCTGCTAATTTTAATTTATTTTCATTTTTATAAAAAATATAATCATCATAATTTATTACTTTAGCTCTAATAAAACCTCTTTTAATATCACTATGAATTTTTTTTGCAGCTTCTAATGCAATTGTTCCTTTAATAATACTCCATGATTTTACTTCTTTTATACCAACGGTATAAAATGTATGTAAATTTAATAAATTAAAACTAGCTATTAAAATTTTATTTAAAAAATAATTTTGTAATTTATTAATCTTAGTAAATGCTAATTTAGCACATATATTTATAGTATTAAATTTTTTAGATATTAATTCTAATTGATTTAAATATAATTTATTATGTAATTTATTTTCATTTATATTAGCAATAATCATTATTGGTTTGATAGTTAATAATTTATTATTATTGAGAATTTTAAATTCTTCTGTATTAAAATTTATCGTATTAAGTAATTTATTTTGTTTTAATTTATTTAAGCAAAAATTTAATAAATTTATAATTTTATTATTTTTTATAGATACATTTGATATTAATTTAATGCATAAATTAATATCAAATTGAATAATTTCACTATTAATTATATTAATATCATTAATAGGATTATTATTAGGTAATATATGTGATATATTTTCATCGTTAAAAAAACGTACCACATGAATAATAGCATTCATTTCTGTTATATTATTTAAAAATTTATTTCCTAATCCATGTCCTTCAGATGCTCCTTTAATTAAACCTGCTATATCTACAAATTTAATTGTTGATGGAGTAATTTTTTTTGATTGCACAATTTTAGATAATATTTTTAACTTTTTATCAGGTATATTAACAATACTAATATTAGGTTCTATTGTACAAAAAGGATAATTAGACGCATTAACATTTGAATTAGTTAATGCATTAAATAATGTTGATTTACCTACATTAGGTAATCCAATTATACCACATTTTAATTTCACTTTTAATCCTTTAATTTATTTAGAGTGGAGATAATTCATAGCTTTATAATAATTATTAGTATTTATAAAAATTTTAACTGCATCAATTATATTTTTCATAGCATCATAAATTATTTTTTTTTCAATTATTGTTGGTTTATTTAATACAAAATCATTTATTTTTGATTTGTTTCTAGGATGACCAATACCTATTCTTAATCTATAAAATAAATTATTATTAAAAGTTTTTATTATATCATTTAATCCATTATGTCCTCCACTTCCTCCACCATATTTAAATCTTATTTTTCCAGGAAAAAAATCTAATTCATCATGTATAATTAAAATATTATTTAAATGAATTTTATAAAAAGAAGATGTAAGTAATATTGATTTACCAGAATTATTTACAAAAGAATTAGGAATTAACAAAATTATTTTTTTATTATATAAATAAATAGAACCAATATAACTATATAATTTTTCTATTTTTTTTAAATTTATTTTAAAGTAATTAGCAAGATTATAGATATAATCAGATCCAATATTATGACGTGATCCAATAAATTTTGTTCCTATATTTCCTAAACCAACAATTATTTTAATAGTATTCAAATAATAATATATCCTATATTAATTTTTAAACATTACAGAAATAGATTCTTCATTATTAATTCTACGAATAGATTCTGCAAGCATTTCTGATAAAGTTAATTTTCTTATATTTTTTAATTTTTTTATTTTATTTGATAATGGAATAGTATCACATACAATAATTTCATCTATTAAAGAATTAGAAAAATTATTTATAGCATTACCAGAAAAAATTGGATGAGTTGCATATGCAAAAACACGTTTAGCTCCATTATTTTTTAATACTTTTGCTGCTTGACATAATGTACCTCCTGTATCAATAATATCATCTATTAAAATACAATCTCGATCTACAATATCTCCAATAATATGCATAACTTCAGATACATTTGATTTAGATCTTCTTTTATCTATTATAGCCATATCAGTACCATTTAATAATGTTGTTGCTATTGTTCTAGCACGTATAACACCTCCAATATCTGGAGATACTATTACAGGTTTATTTAAAAATAATTTTGTCATATCTTCTATAAAAATAGAACTACTAAAAACATTATCTACAGGAATATCAAAAAAACCTTGAATTTGTTCTGCGTGTAAATCTACTGTTAAAACTCTATCTATTCCTACACCAGATAAAAAATCAGCTATAACTTTTGCTGTAATAGGAACTCTTGCAGATCTTAATCTACGATCTTGTCTTGAATATCCAAAATATGGAATGACTGCTGTTATTCTACCTGCAGAAGCTCTTCTTAATGCATCTGCTATAATAATTAATTCAATTAAATTATCATTTGTAGGATTACAAGTAGATTGAATTATAAAAACATCATCTCCTCTAACATTTTCATTTATTTGAACAGAGATTTCTCCATCACTAAATTTACCTACATATGCTTTTCCTAAATTAGTATATAAATGACTTGCTATTTTTTGTGCTAATTCTGGAATAGCATTTCCAGAAAATAATTTCATATTAGACATGAAATTTTCCTTAAATCATATTATTTAAATAATAATTTTTTAATAATTTTAAAATTTTTAAATATATCTAAAAATATCATATATATGATAAAATATATTATATATTATTAATATAATTTTATAAATTTTAAAATTTTTTATTTATTATATTAATTTAATTAAATTATTTAATTAATTTGTTATATATTCTATTTAAATAAAATTTATAAAATAAAATTTAATTTATGAATCATTCTATTATTAAACAACTTAATTTATTACATAAACGTTATATATATATTGAAAAAGAATTAAGTAATTATAAAGTATATAATAATCAAGAAAATTTACGCATTTTATCAATAGAATATGTTGGTTTATCTAATATAATCAAACTATTTATAGAATGGAAAAAATTAGAATTAGAATTAAATAATAATCAAGAATTATTATATGATGAAGAAATATATTCTATTGTTTTAGAAGATAATAAAAATATTAAAATTAAACAAAAAAAAATTGAAAAAGAAATTACAATACTTTTATTATCTAAAAATAATGATGAAAATAATAGAAATTGTTTTTTAGAAATTAGAGCAGGTTCAGGAGGTAATGAAGCAGCTATTTTTGTAGGAAATATTTATAGAATGTATATTCGTTATGCTGAATCAAAAAATTGGAAAGTTAAAATAATTAATGTTCATTATGGTGAATATGGAGGATATAAAGAAATTATATTAAAAATAATTGGAAATGGTGCGTATGGAAAATTAAGATTTGAATCAGGAGGTCATAGAGTACAAAGAGTTCCTGAAACAGAATCACAAGGAAGAGTTCATACTTCTACGTGTACTGTAGCAGTTATGCCAGAATTATCTAAATCTGAAATGCCAGAAATTAATAATAATGATTTAAAAATTGATACTTTTCGTTCTTCTGGTGCAGGGGGTCAACATGTTAATACAACTGATTCTGCTATACGTATTACTCATGTACCTACAGGTATTGTTGTAGAATGTCAAGATGAAAGATCTCAACATAAAAATAAATCTAAAGCTTTATCAGTACTAGTGGCAAGAATTAATGCAGCAGAAATAGCAAAAAGAAATAAAAATGAGTCATTAACAAGAAAAAATTTATTAGGGACTGGAGATCGTTCTGATAGAAATAGAACATATAATTTTATTCAAAAAAGAGTAACAGATCATCGTATTAATTTAACAATTTATCGATTAGATGAAATTATGAATGGAAAATTAGATATCTTAATTGAACATATTATAAATAAATATCATACTGATTTATTATTATCTGCATCAAAAATAAATGAAAATTAAAACATGGTTATATTATGCTGGTATTATTTTAAAAAAAAATAAAATATATTCATATAAATTAGAATCTGAAATATTACTTTCTTTTGTTATTAATAAATCTAAATTTTGGATTTATGAATTTTATGAAACATACTTAAATAATACACAATTAAAAAAATTAATGCATTTTTTAAATAGAAGAATTCATGGTGAACCAATTGCTTACATATTAGGATTTTGTGAATTTTGGTCGTTAAAAATAAATGTTTCACCATTAACTTTTATCCCTAGATCAGATACTGAAATTTTAGTAGAACATACATTAAAAAAAATTACATTTAATACAAAAAATATATTAGATTTGGGAACAGGAACTGGAGCTATAGCATTAGCTATAGCTAGTGAATATAATAAATTAAATATTACTGGAATAGATATTATTCCAGAATTAATTAATATTGCAAAAAGTAATGCAAATAAATTATCAATTTATAATGTTAGTTTTATACAAAGTAATTGGTTTAGTAATTTAAATAATAAAAAATTTGATATTATTGTAAGTAATCCTCCTTATATTAAATATAAAGATTATTTTTTTTTAGATAAAAGTATAAAATTTGAACCAATATCTTCTTTAATTGCAGAAGATAATGGATTATCTAATTTCAATTCTATTATTTTACAATCTATGAAATATTTAAATAATTTTGGATGGATAATTTTAGAACATGCATTTAATCAATCTAAACAAATTATAAAAATATTAAAAGAAAAAAAATTTAAAAATATTAAAACTTGTATAGATTATAGCGGTAATGAAAGAATAACTTATGGACAAAAAATTAAATTTTAATTTTTTTTTAATAATTTTAATAAATTAAAATAATTGTATTGTTATATAAATAAATATCACTATAATAGTAATAATTATCATGACTATTAAATAAAAAATAATTTTATTTACTTAATTTATAGGTTTAAAAAATTTAATTTTAAATTAATTATTTTTAATCTTATAAAATTATATTTTTTAACATAAAAGAAAAAAATGCAACAAAATAATAATTCATCTAATTTTAATAATATAAAATTAAAAAAAAAATTAAAATTATTTAATAAAAATAAATTATTAGCAATTGATCATAGAATATTTGGTAAAAAACTTGATTTATATCATTTTCAGAATGAATCACCAGGAATGGTTTTTTGGCATAATAATGGTTATATTATTTTTCATTTATTAGAAAATTTTTTACGAATAAAACTTCAAAAATATAATTATCAAGAAGTTAAAACACCACTAATAACAGATAGTATAATTTGGAAAAATACAGGACATTGGAAAATTTATAAAGATGCGATGTTTAGTACTTTTTCAGAAAATAGAGATTATTGTGTTAAACCTATGAATTGTCCTGGACATATACAAATTTTTCAACAAGGTTTAAAATCATATAAAGATTTACCTTTAAGAATAGCAGAATTTGGTATTTGTCATAGAAATGAACCATCAGGTTCTTTACATGGTTTAATGAGATTACGTAGTTTTACTCAGGATGATGCTCATATATTTTGTACACAAGAACAAGTTGCAATAGAAATTGAAAATTGTATTAATATGATGCGTGAAATTTATCAAATTTTTGGTTTTAAAAAATTTTTAGTAAAATTATCTACAAGACCAAATAATCGTATTGGTAATGACGATATATGGGATCAATCTGAAAAAGATTTAGCTATAGTTTTAAAAAAATTAAATATTGTTTTTAATTATCAAATTGGAGAAGGAGCTTTTTATGGACCAAAAATAGAATTTTCTTTTTTTGATTGCTTAAATCGTGAATGGCAATGTGGTACAATACAATTAGATTTTACATTACCAAATTGTTTAAATTTATTTTATATTAATTCTGAAAATAAACGTAAAACACCTATAATAATTCATCGTGCTGTTTTAGGTTCTATAGAAAGATTTATTGGTATTCTTCTAGAAGAATATTCCGGTTATTTACCTATTTGGTTAACTCCGTTACAAATTATTATAATTAATGTAAGTCAAAAACATATTCATTATGCTATTAATTTATTAGAAATAATAAAAAAAAATAATATTCGTGTTAAAGCAGATTTAAAAAATGAAAAAATATCTTTTAAAATTAGACAATATACTATACAACATATACCTTATATTTTAATATGTGGAGATAAAGAAGTAAAAAATAATACAGTATCAATTCGTGATTGTTTTGGTAAAGATTTGGGAATTATGAAGATTCATGATATTATTAATAAAGTAAAAAAAGAAATTAGTAATTATGATATTCATCAATTGGAGGAATAGGATATTAAAAGTGTAAAAAAAATAATACAACTAAGACCTAATAAAATAAATGAAGATATTAAAACCAATACAATTAGATTAATAGGTTCTAAAGGAGAACAAGTTGGTATTGTTGATTTAAAAGTTGCATTAATGAAAGCAAAAGAAATTGGATTTGATTTAGTAGAAATTAGTCCAAAAGCAATTCCTCCTGTATGTCGTATAATGAATTATGGTAAATTTTTATATGCAAAAAATAAAGCATCAAGAAAACAAAAGAAAAAACAAAAAATTATTCAATTAAAAGAAATTAAATTTAGACCAGGTACAGATGAAGGAGATTATCAAGTTAAATTACGTAATTTAATTCGTTTTTTACAAAAGGGAGATAAAATCAAAGTAACTCTTAGGTTTAGAGGAAGAGAAATGGTACATATAAAAATTGGTTTCGATATGTTAAATAGAATAAAAAATGATTTAGATTATTTATCCTTAGTTGAATATTTTCCTAAAAAAATTGAAGGACGTCAAATGATAATGATATTAATACCTAAAAAAAAATAACCGTAAAATTTATTAATACAAGTTATTTTAAACTATTTACATTATTCTTTATTTAATAATATTTTTTGGGTTAAAATAAATATGTTAAAACTTAAAACATTACGTAGTGCTGCAAAACGTTTTAAAAAAACAAGTTCTGGAAAATTTAAACATAAACAAGCTAATTTAAGACATCTTTTAACGAAAAAAAAAACTAAACGAAAACGTTTATTAAGGAAAAAAAAATTAGCTTTTAAAGGAGATTCACATTCATTAATAGCTTGTTTACCATATTTATAAGGAAACTTATAGAAATATAATTTAAAATAGGAGATATTTAAATTACATGACTAGAATTAAACGAGGTGTAGTTTCTCATATAAGACATAAAAAAATTCTTAAACAAGCTAAAGGATACTATGGATCAAGATCAAGAACATATAGATCTGCATTTCAAGCAGTAATAAAAGCAGGACAATATTCTTACCGTGATAGACGTCAACGTAAAAGAAAATTTCGTCAATTATGGATTACTAGAATAAATGCTGCTGCTCGTCAAGAAAACCTTTCTTATAGTTATTTAATAAATAAATTTAAAAAATCTAATATTAATATTAATAGAAAAATTCTTTCTGAACTAGCTGTTTTTGATCAACAATCATTTATTAAATTAATAAACTTTATAAAAATTAATTAATTATAATATTTTTATTTTATATAAACATAATGTTTTAATATAAATATATATTGATTATTAATGAGAATATCTAAAAAATGATATCTGATAATAATAAAATAATAATACATGCAAAAAAAGAAATTAATTTAATTAATAATATTAAAGAATTAAATACTTTTAAAGTAAAATATTTAGGTAAAAAAGGATATATATCTTTACAATTTTTATTTTTAAAAAAATTAATAAAAAAAGATAAAATTAAAAAAAGTATAATTATTAATAATATAAAAAAACAAATACAAGAATTAATAAAAAAAAGAAAAAATGAATTAGAATATAATAATATTAAATCTAAACTTTTGAGTGAACAAATTGATATTTCTCTTCCTGGTAGACATGTAAAAATAGGTTCTCAACATCCTATAACTACTGTAATTAATGATATTGAAAATTTTTTTATAAAAATGGGTTTTAAAATTACAGAAAGTCAAGAAATAGAAGATAGTTTTCATAATTTTGATGCATTAAATATATCAGAAAATCATCCTGCACGAACAGAACAGGATACTTTTTGGTTAAATAAAAAAATTTTATTACGTACTCAAACTTCTAATATGCAAATTAGAATCATGAAAGTTTTAAATCCTCCTATAAGAATATTAACTTCAGGAAAAGTATATCGTAATGATTATGATAAAAAACATACTCCGATGTTTCATCAAATAGAAGGATTATTAATAGATAATAATCTTAATTTTTTAGAATTAAAAAGTATATTATCTTTATTTTTAAAATCTTTTTTTAATAGAAAGTTAAAAATTAGATTTAGACCTTCTTATTTTCCATTTACTGAACCTTCTTTAGAAATAGATATTATGGGAGAAAAAAATAAATGGATTGAAGTATTAGGAGCTGGTATAATACATCCTAATGTATTACGTAATGTTAATCTTAATTTATTAAAATATTCTGGTTTAGCTTTTGGTATTGGAGTAGAACGTTTAGCTATGTTACGTTATAATATTCATGATATTCGTTTATTTTTTGAAAATGATATACGTTTTCTTAAACAATTTAAATAAAAATATGATTAAATTAAGTGAATTATGGTTAAGTAAATGGATTACTTATAATAATGTTAAAATATTATCCGAACAATTAACAATGTTAGGATTAGAAGTAGAAAAAATTGAACCAATTTATAAAAAAAAAATAGATAATATATTTATAGGACAAATTATTGATTGCCAATTCAATAATAATAAAAATATTTATAATTTAACTATAGATATAGGAAATAATAAATTATATAAAATAAAATCTAATGCAATTAATTGTAAAAATAAAATAAAAGTAATTATTGCAACAATACATTCATTTTTATATAAAAAATATGTAAATCATCAAAAATTTAATTTTTTGTTACAATCAGAAGGATTATTATGTTCTAAAAAAATATTAGGATTAAAAAATAATTTATATGAAAATAATAAAAATCATATAATTGAATTAAATAATAATGTTAAAATAGGACAAGATGCTTTTAAATATTTAGAATTAAATGATAATATTTTATCTATTAATATACCTTCTAATCGTTCTGATTGTTTTAGTATTATGGGTATAGCAAGAGATTTATCTACTAAAAAAAAAGATAATAATTATGTATTTAAATTTCCTTATAAATTTTCTTTTATTTCAAAACAACACAAGAATAAAATTAATGTTTATATTAATAAAAATGCCAATAAATATAATTTAAATTATTTTTATTGTATTATTAAAAATATTAACTTACAAAATAAAATACCATTCCTAATGAAAGAAAGATTACAAAAATCTGGAATATTAATATCAAACAACAATCCTTTATTAAATATTAGTAATTATATAAATCTTGAATTAGGATATCCAGTATATTTTTATGATTTTAATAAAATTAAAGGTGATATATGTATAACAGAATATAAAAATATTAATAATGATTTTTTAATTGATGAAAATAATAATAAAATTTTTTTGTTAAAAAATACTCTAATTATAGAAGATAAAGAAAAAATATTATCTATTCCTAGTTTAGTACAAAATAAAGAAGTTATTATTAATATGAATACACAAAATATTTTATTAGAATGTTTTTTTTTAGATCCAGATATAATACAAAAATTATCTAATAAATATAAATTATTTAATTCATTTTTATATGTTTATGAAAGAGGATTAGATCCATTAATACAAAAAAAAATAATGATTCGAGCTATAAGTTTGATTTTAAAAATATTTGGAGGTCAAAGTAGTCATATTAAAGTTATTAATACACAAAATTATATTAATAATTATTCAATTTTAAAAAAAATTAAATTATATTTTATAAAAATTGAACAAATATTAGGTTTTTTTATAAAAACAAATAAAATAATTGATATAATTAATAAATTAGGATTTAAAATAATATTAAAAACAAATAATTATTGTATTATTCAAATACCTAGTTGGAGATATGATATAAAAATTGAAGCTGATATAATAGAAGAAATCATACGTATATATGGTTATAATAATATTCCAGATAATCATATTAAAATGAATTTAATTGAAACAAATATTAATAAAAATTTTATTATAAACAAAAATAATTTACTTTTTAAATCTGATAATATTCAAAAAATCAAAAATTTTTTAATTAATAAAAAATATAATGAAGTTATTAACTATAGTTTTATAAATCCTAAAATACAATCTTTAATATTTCCTAAAGAAAAATTTATTAAATTATCTAATCCTATTTCAATAGAAATGTCTGTTATGCGTACTTCTTTATTATGTGGATTAATAAATAATATAATTTATAATTATAATAGACAACAAAAATCTTTACGTTTTTTTGAAAATGGATTATGTTTTAAAATTGATAAAAATATAGAATTTGGAATATCTCAAAAATTAATGTTAGGTGGAATAATACATGGAAAATTAAATGAAGAACATTGGTCTTTATCTAATCAAAATGTAGATTTTTATGATTTAAAAGGAGATATAGAATGTATATTTAATTTTTTAGGTAAAAAAGATCGAATAGAATTTAGATCTATATCAAACATAAATATTTTTCATCCTCATCAAGGATCATCTATATATTTAGATAATATTTTTATTGGATATATTGGAGTAATACATCCTTATATTCAGTCATGTTTAGGTATTAATGAACATACTATTTTATTTGAACTAGAATGTGAAAGAATTTTAAATCCTACAGAAATAAAAATAAAACAAATATCAAATTTACCATTAAATCGTAGAGATATTTCTTTTATAATTAAAGATAATATTCCTTTTATAAAAATTATAGAGGAATGTAAAAATCCTGAAATAGAACAAATTATTGATATAAATTTATTTGATGTATACAAAGGTATAAATATTCCTAAAGGATATAAAAGTTTTACAATTAGTTTCATTATACAAGATAGTACTCATACATTACATGATAATGAAATTAATAATATTATACAATTATGTATAAATAGATTAAAAATAAAATTTCAAATTATATTAAGAGATAAAAAACATGACTTTAACTAAAAAAAAAATTTCTAAATATTTAGTTAAAACATTTAAAATTCATAAAATAGATGCAATATATTTAGTATCTTTATTTTTTGATGAACTAAAAAAAACCTTATTAAAAGGAGAAATGGTAAAATTATCAGGATTTGGAAAATTTGAAATACGTAATAAAAATTCTAGACCAGGAAGAAATCCAAAAACGGGAGAATTTATACTTATAAATGCTAGAAAGGTAATAATTTTTCGAGCATATAAAAAAATAAAAGAAAGTATATATAATATTAAATTAAATATTTGAAAAATATTTTTATATAATAAATATTTATATTAAAATAAAAGATAAATATCTTAAGGATAAGATTTATGTTTAGTGGAATTATTCAATGTATAGCAAAAATAAAATCAATAATTAAAAAAAAAAATTTTCTCCAAATTATAATAAAAACACCTAATTATTTTAATTATGATTTAAAAAGAGGTGATTCTATTGCAAATAATGGATGTTGTTTAACTATAAGGGAAATAAATAATAATTTATTATATTTTGATATTATTAAAAATACATTAGATATTACTACTTTTAAAAAATTAAAAAAAGGAGATTATTTAAATATTGAAAAATCTTTAAAATTGATAGATTTTGTAGGTGGACATTTAATTACAGGACATATTACAGATATTGCTAAAATTATTAGAATTAATAATTACATTAATTCTAAAACAATATGGTTAAAACCATATCATAAATCTCAAATGAAATATATTATAAAAAAAAGTTTTATATGTATAGATGGTATTAGTCTAACAATAGATAAAATACATATTAATCAGTTTAGTGTTAATCTTATTCCAGAAACTATTATACGAACTTCATTATCTAATAAAAAAATTAATCAAAATGTTAATATTGAAGTAGATTTATATACTAAAATATCTGTAAATACGATAAAAAATTATTTTACCAATAAATTATTTACTTAAATATTTAAATAAAAAAGAGATATAAATTAATGATTATAAGTAAAAATAATAAAATAGATTTAATACAAAAATTAGAATATCGTAATATTATTAATCAAATAACAGATAAAAATAATTTAAAAAATATTTTAATGCAAAAAAATATTAATTTATATTGTGGTTTTGATCCTACTGCTGATAGTTTACATATTGGACATTTAATACCTTTGATTACATTAAGATATTTTCAAAAATTAGGGCATAAACCTATTATTTTATTAGGTGGAGCAACAGGATTAATAGGTGATCCTAGTTTTAAATTTGAAAAAAGAAAAAAACAACCAATTAATTTAATAAATGAATTTATTAATAAAATTAGTTTACAATTAAAAAATTTTTTAGATTTTAATTGTGGATCTAATAGTGCAATTATAGTAAATAATTATGATTGGTTTAGTAATATGAATATATTATTTTTTTTAAAAGATATAGGTAAATATTTTTATGTTAATCAAATGATGAATAAAGAATCTATTAAAAATAGAATAAATAAAAATATACAAGGTATTTCTTTTACTGAATTTTCATATAATTTATTACAATCTTATGATTTTGCTTATCTTAATAAATATTTTAATGTAACATTACAAATAGGAGGATCAGATCAATGGGGACATATTATTTCAGGAATTGATTTAATAAAAAAATTATATAAACAAAAAGTATTTGGTTTAACTAATAAATTAATTATTAAAAATGATGGTACTAAATTTGGAAAAACAGAAAATAAACCAATATGGTTAAATCCTCTTAAAACAAGCCCATATGATTTTTTTCAATTTTGGTTAAATATTAATGATAGTTTAGTTTATAATTTTTTAAAAATGTTTACTTCTATTAAAATAAATATTATAGAAGATTTACAAAAATCTAATAATAATTCAATAAAAAAAAATAGTGCTCAAAATATATTAGCTGAATATATGACTTGTTTAGTTCATGGTAAAAATGCATTGGAATCTGCTAAAAAAATTACTGATAATATTTTTTATAAAAAATTAGATAATTTATCTAAAAATGATTTTAATTTATTATTAGATAATGGAATTAATAATATTATATTAGAAAATAAAAACTATTCTTTACAAGAAGTTTTAATATTAAGTAAATTAGCAAAATCTCGTAGTCATGCAAGAAATATGATTGAATCTAATTCAATTTACATAAATAATCAAAAAAAAACAAATATTTTATTTTATTTTACTAAAGAAGATAAAATATTTAACCATTTTACATTATTACGTAGAGGTAAAAAAAATTTTTGTTTATTATATTGGAAATAATATTAAAATAATAATTTTTAAATAAAAATTCATATAAATCAAATATAATACTCATTATACATAATAGATATTCAATTTTACATATATTTTTACTATATAATATAAATTAATTATAATTATATTACTTATATTTTTTAAGAATAATTTTTCTATTAAGACTAGGTAATAATGATCCTAAATCTTTTCTATTATTAGAAATATAACCAACTATATATAATATTATTAAAATATAGCTTACTTTATTGTATAAATATTTAGATTTATTATTATATTTTCATAAAAAGTAAACATACTTTTACTTTGAAACTACTTAATTTTATTAATTTATATGAATTATTTCAATAATAAATAATTTTTTAGTTATTATATTAACTTTTTTATCATTATTTTTTAATAATACTATTAAAGATATTAACAATTATTCAAAATAATTATTAAAAATTAATTTAAATTTAGATTAAACATAATTTTTATTAAAAACATTTAATATGTTCTTTTGATTTATATAAATTTTTATACAAATAAAATTAATTTAAAAAATTAATTCATGCGTTCTAGAGGATTCGAACCTCTGACCATCACTATGTCATAATGATACTCTAACCTACTGAGCTAAGAACGCATAAAATTTTAGTAATGATATCATAAAAATATTTAATATAGAAGTTTTTGTAAGTTTATAATACGATATATTATTAATATAGCAGATGAAGTTAAACCTATAATAAAACCTATCCAAAATCCTGAAGGCCCCATAGGAGAAGACATAATCCAATTAGTCACTGATAAAATATAACCAATTGGAAATCCTAAAATCCAATAAGAAATAAAAGTAATAAAGAAAATAGCAATTGTATCTTTATATCCTTTTAATATACCACATCCTATAACTTGAATAGAATCTGATAATTGGTAAATACCTGATAATAAAATTAAATATGAAGACAAACAAATTATTTCTTGATTAGAACTATATAAAGAAGCAATATTTTTTCTAAAAAAAATACTAATAAAAGAAGTAAAAATAGATATAATTATTCCAATAATTTGTGCGTTCCAACTAATAATAATTGCTTGTTTTTTATATCCTAAACCTAAACAATGTCCTATCCGAATAGTTACAGCAACACCTAATGCAAAAGGAAAAACAAATATTAATGAACTATAATTTAAAGCTATTTGGTGACTAGCAATTTTTTCTATACCCATAGGAGATATAAATAAAGATACTAAAGTAAATAATGTAACTTCAAAAAAAATAGATAAAGCAATAGGAAAACCAATCTTAATAAATTGATATAGTATATTTTTATTTGGTTTACTTAATTTATTAATTATTTTAATATCATTAAAATATATTGAATTAGAAATCCATAATTTAATAATGAAAAACATTATCCAATATATTATTATTATAGAAAATCCACTTCCAATACCTCCTAATTTAGGTAATATCCAATAACCATATATAAAAATATAGTTTATAGGAATAAATAATAATAAACCAATAAAACCAATAATCATACAAGGTCTTGTTAATGATAATCCTTCGCATTTACAACGCAAAACTTGAAAAAATAAATATCCAGGAGTATTCCATAAAATAATTTTTAAATAATGATCAGTTTTAAAAATTAATAATTTATTAATATTTGGTATAAACATAAGAAAATAACCAATTTTATATAAAAAAAACATAATAAGTATTGATATAATTATTACTAATAAATTTGCTTGTTTAATTTGATTGGCTATATGAATACGATTACCAGATCCATTTAATTGAGAAATAATAGGTATTAAAGATAATAATATTCCATGTCCTAATAATATTACAGGTAACCATATTGCTGCTCCAATAGATATTACAGCAATATCTGTATTACTAAAAGATCCTATCATTATATTATTAATAAATCCTATAGAAATTTGAGCTATTTGTGCAAAAAGAACAGGGATAGCAAGACTAAATAATTTTTTTGTTTCTATGAAATATTTTTGCACACATATACCTTTAATTTTTTATAATTTATGTAATCTAATAAAATTATTTATTTTTCATAATATTTTTAAAATGTTATATCAATAAATATTTATTTTTATATTTACTTTTGTATTAATGAATTATATAATATAATGGATATATTAATTATATTTAATTTTAAATTAAATATTTTTAATAAAATAAATATAGAGTATAATTATATGAAAATTTTTGAAAAAATAAAAAAACAAATATCTAATAATCCTATTATTTTATATATGAAAGGATCTCCTAAAAATCCTAAATGTGGATTTTCAGATAAAGCTGTAAAAATTTTAATATCATGTAATATAAATTTTACTTATATTGATGTGTTAAATAATCCTGATATAAGAAAGTATTTACCTAAATATGCTAATTGGCCAACTTTTCCACAATTATGGATTAATGGAGAATTAATAGGTGGATATGATATATTATATAATATGTATTGTAATAAAAAATTAAATAATATTTTAATAAAAAAAATATAATTTAATTCAATAATTATAAATTTTTATATAATTTTATGGGTGGCCAACCTCCTATTTTTTTCCATCTATTTACTAATTTACAAAATAATTCAGCTGTTTTATCAGTATCATATAAAGCTGAATGTGCTTGGTTATTATCAAAAGATATACCTAAAGCATGACAAGATTTAGCTAATACTGTTTGGCCTAATAATAATCCACTCATAGATGTTGTATCAAAAGTAACAAAATGATGAAATGGATTATGATATTTTACTTTAATACGTTTAGAAGCTTCCATAATAAAACTATGATCAAAACTAGCATTATGACCTACTACGACTGCTTTTTTACATTTATTTTTTTTAATTTCATTATAAATTTTATTAAATATAATATTAAATGCTGTATTTTCAGTTACAGCTCCTCTTAAAGGAGAATCTATATTAATTTTATTAAAAGCTAAAGCCTCAGGAGATATATATGAACCTTTAAATGGAATAATATGAAAATGTAAAATTTCATTTTTTTCTAACCATCCATTATTCATTTTAAGAGTGATTAAACCTATTTCTAATATAGCATTATTTTTAGGATTAAAACCTGAAGTTTCAATATCAATAACAACAGGATAAAACCCCCTAAATCTATAGGATAATAAATCTAATTTTACTGAATCATTCATAATATAATCTTTTTATATAATTATTATAAGTTAAATTTTAAATTTAATATATTAGATCAGTAAAATATACCTTTATAAATGAAATTACAAGTATAAAATATTATTAAAAAGTAATATATTTTAAAATATATTTTTAAAATATATTTTTAATATAATTAATATTATTATATATTTTTTTTTTATTTAAAATTAAATTTTTAATAATATTAATAATTGCTTGAGAAGATATAGATAAATTTTGTACTAATTCTAATTTTAAATTTTTATTTAATAATTGTATTATATTATATTTTACAAAATAATTAATATTAGAAACTAATATCCATTTGCCTTTTAATTTTAATATTTTTTTAATTAAATCATCATTATTTAATATACACTCACTTTTTTTACCAATCCATAATCCTTTTTTATTTTTTTTATATAAAGCAAAATACATATTTGTTTTATTATATTGAATTGTTGTTATAATATTTTTAATTCCTGTTTGTATCCATGTTTGTTCAGCTATCATCATTAAATGTGATAATCCTATTTTACTAATATTTAAAGAATATGATAATGTTTCAATAACTGTAATACCAACTCTCATACTAGAAAAATTTCCTGGTCCTGAATTATAAACTAATAAATTAATATCTGATAAAATCATTTTTGAGTCTTTTAAAATATTATTTATCATAAATAATATATATTTTGTATGTTTATTAGGACAATATTTAATTAAATTAAATATTTCATTATTTTTATATAAAATTATTGAACAATACTCATTAGAAGTATCAATGGCTAAAATATTTTTATACATTATTAATTACTACTTATATTTAAGTGATAATATAAAATTATTGTTTTAAAAAAAAATTATGTTATAATTATTATAATTTATTTTAAATAATTATTTAGAAAATTATTTTTATATTAAATATTTAATAATTAAAATTATTAAATTAATATAAAACATTTTATATTAATTTAATAATAAATTGTCAATTTTAAAATTAAAAATATCAAAATATATATAAATATTTTTATATTTGAATTATAATTAAAAAATTTATTTATAACTAATAAAACATTTTCTAAAAATTAAAATTAATTTATTATTCTTATAAAATTTTAAAAAATAATTGAAGATAATTTATGACAACAATTGTTAGTGTAAGAAAAAATGGATATGTTGTTATTGGTGGTGATGGTCAAGCTACTCTTGGAAATACAATAATGAAAGGAAATGTTAAAAAAATTCGTAAGTTATATAATAATAAAGTAATAGCAGGTTTTGCAGGTGGTACTGCTGATGCTTTTACTTTATTCGAATTATTTGAACAAAAATTAGAAATGTATCAAGGTAACTTAACAAAATCAGCTGTAGAATTAGCTAAGGATTGGAGAACAGATCGTTTACTTCGTAAATTAGAAGCATTATTAGTTATTGCAGATAAAATAACTTCATTAATAATTACAGGAAGTGGAGATGTTATACAACCTGAAAATGATATAGTTACAATAGGTTCAGGAGGACCATATGCTCAAGCATCTGCAAGAGCTTTATTGGAAAATACTAGTTTAAGTGCATATGAAATAGTAAAAAAATCATTAAATATAGCAGGAGATATTTGTATATATACTAATCATAATTTTACTATTGAAAAATTATTATCTAAATAAGTATGAGGAAAATGTTCGTTATGTCTGAAATGACTCCACGTGAAATTGTTGATGAATTAGATAAATTCATTATAGGTCAAGATAGTGCAAAAAAAGCAGTGGCTATTGCATTAAGAAATCGTTGGCGTCGAATGCAACTTAATGAAAATTTAAGACAAGAAGTCACACCTAAAAATATTTTAATGATAGGACCAACTGGTGTTGGAAAAACAGAGATTGCTCGCCGTTTAGCAAAATTAGCAAATGCACCTTTTATAAAGGTTGAAGCAACTAAATTTACTGAAGTAGGTTATGTTGGTAAAGAAGTAGATTCTATAATTCGGGATTTAACAGATTCTGCCATTAAAATGATTCGTGTACAAGAATTTAAAAAAAATTGTTATAGAGCAAAAGAAATGGCTGAAGAACGTATTCTTAATACACTTATGCCTGATTCTAAAATTAATTGGAATAAAGAAGAAAATAATAATATATTGTTTAATAGACAACAATTACGAAAAAAATTAAGAAATGGTGAATTAAATAATCAAGAAATTGAAATTAATTTATCTGCTACTCCTATGGGAATTGAAATAATGGCTCCTCCTGGAATGGAAGAAATGACTAATCAATTACAATCATTATTTCAAAATTTTAGTGGTAGTAAACAAAAAAAACGTAAATTAACGATTAAAAATGCTGTTAGATTATTAATAGAAGAAGAAGCAAATAAGTTAGTTAATAATGAAGAAATAAAACATAGAGCAATAGAAGCAGTAGAACAACATGGAATTGTTTTTTTAGATGAAATAGATAAAATTTGTAGAAGAAGTAATAATACATCTTCTGATATTTCAAGAGAAGGTGTACAACGTGATTTATTGCCTTTAGTTGAAGGATGTACAGTATCAACAAAACATGGAATGGTAAAAACAGATCATATATTATTTATTGCTTCAGGATCTTTTCAAACATCAAAACCTTCAGATTTAATTCCTGAATTACAAGGTAGATTACCTATAAGAGTAGAATTAAAAGCATTAACTACTCATGATTTTGAAAGAATTTTAACAGAACCAAATGCATCTATAACAGTTCAATATAAGGCTTTATTAGCTACTGAAAAAGTAAATATTATCTTTACTAAAGATGGTATTCAAAGAATAGCTGAATCAGCTTGGAAAGTTAATGAAACAACAGAAAATATAGGAGCACGAAGACTACATACTGTTTTAGAACATTTAATGTCTGATATTTCTTTTGATGCTACTGAATATAATAATAAATCAATTACTATTGATAAATATTATGTTAGTAAACATCTTGATACATTAATTTTAAATGAAGATATTAGTAGATATATATTATAAAATTAGAAATTTATATTAATTGTAAATATATTTTAAATATATATTAAATATAATAAATTACTTAATATTTATTTTTATTTCTTTTTTGTAAATTTTTAAGAATATCACTAAAATTAATATTTTTATTTTTTAATAAAACTAATAAATGATATATTAAATCAGATGTTTCATCAATAATTTCTTGATAATTATCATTATTAGCTGCTAATATAGTTTCTATCGCTTCTTCACCAACTTTTTGAGATATTCTTTTTGTGCCACTTTTATATAAATTATAAGTATAAGAATTATTAAAATTAATATTTTTACGTTTTTCTAATAAATTTTCTAAAAAATATAAAAAAGTATATTTAGGTATGATTTTATTTTTAAAACAACTATCAATGTTTAAATGACATGTTTTACCTATAGGATTTACTAAAATAAGTAAACTATCTTTATCACAATCAGTAATAATATTTTTAACAAAAAGAAAATTACCAGTTGTTTCTCCTTTTGTCCATAAACATTTTTTTACACGAGAAAAAAAAGTTACTTTTTTAAGTTCTAATGTTTTTTTCAAAGATTCTTTATTTAAAAATCCATGCATTAATACTTGACCAGAAATTTTATGTTGAATAATAGTTGGTATTAATCCATGTGTTTTTTTCCAATTTAATTGATTTAATGTATTTATATCAATTTTCATATTCTAATCTCTATATTTTTTTTGAATAATATTTTTTTTAATTTTTTAATATTAATTATATTTTTATGAAAAACAGATGCTGCTAATGCTCCATCAACATTAATATCTTTATGAAAAACTTCATAAAAATGATTTTCACATCCAGCCCCTCCTGAAGCAATTAAAGGTATTTTACAAATTTTTCTCATTTTTTTTAATTGAATTAAATCATAACCATTAAGTATACCATCTTGATTCATCATATTTAATACAATTTCACCAGCTCCTAATTCTTGTACTGTTTTAATCCATGCAGATGTTTCCCAGTTAGTGATTTTAATATAATTTTGATCTCCTGTATATTTATAAACATAATATTTTTTTTTATTTATATCATACCAAGAATCAATTCCTATAACTATACATTGTTTACCAAAATATTTAGATAATTGAGTAATTAAATTTGGGTTATCTAATGCTGGAGAATTAATAGATATTTTTTCAGCTCCTAAAAATAATATTTTTGATGCATCATCTATTGATTTAATTCCTCCAGCAACACAAAAAGGTATATTAATAATTTTTGCAATTTTTAATATCCATTTTTTATCAATTAATTTATTATTAATAGAAGCTGTAATATCATAGAATACTAATTCATCTGCACCATCTTGTGAATATTTTTTAGCTAAAGTTAAAATATCACCAATTACTTTATGATTTTTAAATTGTACTCCTTTTACAACTTTACCATTACAAACATCTAAACATGGAATAATTCTTTTTGCCAACATACATTAGCCTCTTGAAAAGTAAATTTATTTTCTAAAAATGCTTTACCTATAATAATATTTTTCACACCACTATTTTTTAAATTATGTATATCATTTAAAGAATGAATACCACCTGATGCTTGAAAACATATTTCAGGATATTTTCTAGTTATATCAGTATATAAATCTATATTAGGTCCAGATAATGTTCCATCTCTAGATATATCAGTACATAATACATTTTTTAATCCAATATTAATAAATTTTTCTATTATAAATTCTAAATTTACATTACTATTATTTTGCCATCCATTAATAAATAATATTTTTTGTTTATTAATATCAATTTTTATATCTAGAGCTAAAATAATTTTATTAGGGTTATATATTTTAAACCATTTTTCTACTATTTTAAAATTTTGAATAGCAGAAGATCCTATAACAATTTGAGATATAGGAGTTAAATTAAATATAAAATCAATATCTTCTTGATTTCTAATACCTCCTCCTATTTGTAATGGTATTTTAATATGAGATAAAATAAGTTTTAATAATTTAATTTGTTTTTTTTTAGGATTTTTAGCTCCATCTAAATCGACTATATGTATTTTTTTTGCTCCATTATTAATATAATTTTTTATATAAAATAAGGGATTAAAAGAATATTTATATTTTAAATCAAATTTTCCCTGGAATAATCTTACAACTTTTCCTTGTATTAAATCTATTGCTGGAATTATCATATATTTACATTTCTAAAAAGTTTTTAATTAATTGAATACCATTTATTCCAGAACGCTCTGGATGAAATTGCACTCCAAAAAAATTTTTTTTTTGTATAACAGAACTAAATAATTGAACATAATTGCTATAAGCAACTGTATAATTATTAATATTCATAGCATAACTATGGGCGAAATAAAAATAAGAATTTTGTTTAATATTTTTAAAAAGTGGTTGATTATCAATATAATTTACTGTATTCCATCCCATATGAGGTATAGGTAAATATTTATTTTTAATTAAATTTACTTTAATATCAAATATACCTAGAGTATAAACTCCTTTATTTTCTTGACTATATTTTCCTAATAATTGCATTCCTAAACAAATACCTAATATATCTTTTTTACAAAATTTAATAATATTTAATAAATTATCATGTTTTAATTTTGTCATTGCTGAGTATACTGAACCTACTCCTGGTAAAAAAATTTTATCAGCATTTAAAATTAGATCTGGATTATTAGTAATTTTTGCATAAAATCCAATTTTTTTAATAGTAGATTTTAAAGAAAAAAAATTTCCACAAGATGTATTAATAATTATTATATTCATTAAAATATTCCTTTAGAACTAGGAATTTTATTGTTAACAATATTAATTGCTTGATTTAATGATTTACCAAAAGCTTTAAATAAACTTTCAATTTTATGATGATCATTATCTCCTTTAACTTTTAAATATATATTACATAACATAGAATGTGATAAAGAATAAAAAAAATGTTTAACCATTTCAGTACTAAAATCACCAACTTTTTTATTATTAAATGTTGCATTATATTGTAAATAAGGTCTACCAGAAAGATCAATAGCACATTCAGCTAATGAATCATCCATAGGTAATAAAAAACCAAATCTACTTATTCCTTTTTTATCATCTAGAGCTTTTGATAAAGCTAATCCTAACGTTAATGCAGTATCTTCTATAGTATGATGATCATCAATATGTAAATCTCCTTTTACATTAATATTTAAAATAAAGTTTCCATGTATAGCTATTTGTTCTAACATATGGTTAAAAAAATTAATTCCGGTATTAATAATACTTTTACCTTTTTTATCTAACCATAATTCAACTAAAACTGAAGTTTCTTTTGTAGTTTTTCTTATTATTGCATATCTATTATTTTTTGTTAACTTTAATAAAATATTTTTCCAATTACATGTATTTTTATTATATAAAATACCTTTAATTCCTATATTTTTAGATAATTCCATGTCAGTTGTACGATCACCTATTACATAACTATTTTTTTTATCTAAAGTATTATTTAAATATGATTTTAACATAGTTGTTTTTGGTTTTCTACATATACAATTATCTTGAAGATAATGTGGACATATAAAAACATCATTAAATTCTATACCTTGTGATTTAAAAATATTAATCATAAAATTATGAATCATATCAAAATTTTTTTTAGGAAAATTTTTTGTTCCTAATCCATCTTGATTAGTAATTATTACTAAAGAATAAAAAAATTTTTTTAATTGTGATAATGTTAAAATAACATTTGGTTCAAAAACTAATTTATTAAAATGATCAATTTGATAGTTATCTTTAGGTTCTGAAATTAACGTTCCATCTCGATCAATAAAAAGTACTTTATTAAGCATTATATATTTTCCTTTTAATAAGAAGATAATTCTTGTAAAATAGAAATTAATCTTGTTGTTTCATAATTAGTTCCTACAGAAATTCTTAAACAATTAGATAATCCTATATTATGATCTTGATTTCTTACTATTATTCCTTTTTTTGATAATGCTTTAAAAATATGATTAGAATTAAAAAATTTAGTTAAAACATAATTAGTTTTACTAGGAAATATATTTTTTACAACATGACATTTTTTTAAATTTTCTATTAACTTTTTTTTATTATTAATTAATTTATTAACATTATTATGCATTAAAATTAAATTTTTACGATTTAATGCTTGTATTGCTATATCTGATACAGGTTCTGGAATAGGATAAGGTGCAATAACTTTTAATAATAAATTAATAATTTCTTGATTAGCTAAAACAAATCCACAACGTAATCCAGCTAAAGAAAAAGCTTTAGATAAAGTTCTTAATATAACTAAATTAGAATATTTTTCTATTAAATGTACTATTGTATAATTTATACAAAATTCTATATATGCTTCATCAATAACAACAATAGATTTTCCTTGTGTAATTTCTAATAATTCAATTATATCATTTTGATTAATTAAATTTCCAGTAGGATTATTAGGATTACATATATAAATAATTTTAACATTATTTAATGTTTTTTTAATTGTATATAAATCTAATTGCCAATTTTCCAAACTTTTAATAGCATTATATTTTATACCTAAAATT
>NZ_CP046224.1:134251-177207 GCF_012562605.1 Enterobacteriaceae endosymbiont of Plateumaris sericea
ATCTAATGTTTTTTTAATTGTATATAAATCTAATTGCCAATTTTCCAAACTTTTAATAGCATTATATTTTATACCTAAAATTTTTGCATTAATTTTATACATACCATATGTAGGAGGAAAAAATAATATTTTATCATTTTCATAATTACAAAATGTACGAATTAATAATTCTATTCCTTCATCTGCACCACGACTTACTAATATATTATCAATATTAACACCACAATAATTACTATAATTTTTAATTAATCTTTTTGGTTGAGGTTCTGGATATCTATTAAATGTATTTTTAATAAGTTTTAAAATAGGTGTAATTGGTGATTCATTAGCATTTAATAAAATATGATCAAATCTACTATTATCTAATAATCTTGCTGATTGATAAGGTATTAAATTAATAATATTTTTTCTAGCTATTTTATTTATATTATTTTTATATTTATTATTATTTTGTTCTAAACAATATTTTTTTTTAATAAATTCACTTCTTAAAGTAACTGCATTTTTATGACCTATTAATTTTTCTGTTTTTGACATAATTTCAACAGTATTAGATATATTTAATAACCCTTGTGGAGTTAATTCTTGAACAGTCATGCGTTTCTGAAAATCAGAAACTCCTAAACTAGAATAAGTTAAAGCATGTCCATATGTTGGCAATACATGATTGGTTCCTGATGCATAATCTCCAACTGATTCTGGAGCCCAATTACCTAAAAATATTGATCCAGCATTTATAATATTGGGTAATATTTTTTCATATTCATGACATTGAATCATTAAATGTTCAGGTGAATATTCATTAGATATCTCTATACATTGATTAATATTTTTTGTAATTATAATATAACTATTACTAAGAGATTTTTTTATTATATTTTTTCTAGGTAAATTTATAATTTGATTATTAATTCCATTAATTACTTCTTTAGCTATTTTTTCTTCTGGAGTAAGTAAAATAACTTGAGAATCAACTCCATGTTCTGCTTGAGAAATTAAATCAGCTATAATAAAATTAGAATAAGCAGATTTATCAGCAATTATCATTAATTCTGATGGACCAGCTGGCATATCTATAGATGTATTTTCAGTATTTTCTTTTTGATTACTAACTTGTTTTTTAGCTTCAGTAACAAATGAATTTCCTGGACCAAAAATTTTATTTACTTTTGGTACGGAATTTGTTCCAAAAGCCATAGCTGCAATAGCTTGAGCACCTCCAATTTGAAAAATTTTTTTAATTTTACATAAATCAGCAGTATATAATATTTCATTAGATATAGGTGCTGGAGAGCACATTATAATATTTTTACATAATGCTAATTGTGCAGGAATTCCTAACATTAATACTGTAGAAAATAAAGGAGCTGTTCCTCCAGGAACATATAATCCTATAGAATTAATAGGACGATAAATTTCCTGACAGTATACTCCAGATGTAGTTTCTATTTTTTTAGTTGTAAATATTTGATATGAATGAAATTTATGTATATTATAAAAAGCATTATCAATTGCATTTTTAATATCTTTTTTTATATTTAATTTAGCATTATTAATTTTTTCAACAGGAATTTCTAATGTATGGACTTTAATTTTATCAAATAATAAATTATAATATTCTAAAGCACTATCACCTTCCTGTTTTACTTTTTTTATAATATTTTCTACATCTTTTTTTACATTTTTATCTAAAAAAATTACTGGTCTAGTTAATATCTTTTTTTGTTGATTTTTATTACATAAATCCCAATAAATGATATTTTTAAAAAAATTCATTTTTACTCCATCATTTTTTCAATAGGTAAAACTAAAATTGAGCTAGCACCAAGTAATTTCAATTTTTCCATAGTTTCCCAAAATAACGTTTCACTACTTACCATATGCATAGCAACTTTATTATTTTCTCCAGCTAAAGGTAATATTGTTGGATGTTCTGCTCCTGGTAATAAAGCAATTATTTCTTTTAATTTTTTATTAGGTGCATGTAGCATAATATATTTTGATTCTCTAGCTTTAATTACTCCTTGAATACGAGATAATAATTTATTAATTAATTTTTGTTTAATATTTATTATATTTCCATAACGTTGTATAAGGCAGGCTTTAGAAGCATATATTATTTCTACCTCTTTTAAACCATTTGCTTCTAAAGTAGCACCAGTAGAAACTAAATCACATATAGAATCTGCTAAACCTACTCTCGGAGCTAATTCTACTGAACCATTTAACATACAAGATTTAAATTTTATATTATAATTATCAAGATATCTTTTCAATAAATTTGGATATGATGTAGCAATACGTGTATTTTGTAAATATTTAATACCTGTATAATTTTCATCAATAGGTATTGCAATTGATAATCTACAAATGCCAAAATCTAATCTACGTAATGTTAAATAATAAGCATTATCTCCTTTAGAATAACGAGTTAAAACTTCTTCTTCTAAAACATTTTCTCCGATAATTCCTAAATCTACAACTCTTTCCATTATTAACCCTGGTATATCATCATCACGTACCATTAAGATATCAATCGGCATATTTTCTGCAAAAGCTATTAACCGTTGTTGTTGTAAATTAACTTTAATACCACATTTTTTTAATAATTCACGAGAATCATCACTTAAACGACCAGATTTTTGCATAGCTATGCGTAACCGATTGTTATCTAACATGATTTATCGTCCTTTTATTTTTATTTATAATGTTTTAAATTCGTCTGTTTATATTAAATATATCAGGTATTTATTATAAAAATAAAAATTTATTTAAAATATATTATGAATATTTATACCAAAATTATAAATAACAATATTTAAATATATTTAACTTAAATTAAACAAATTATTAAAAAATAACAACTATTTTTTAAAAGAATTTTTTTCTTTTTTTATTATATTAATATATCCAATATCTTGATAATTAGGATTTTTAGCAGAAAAACGAGCTAATTGGTCACATTTTTCATTTTCAATGTTTCCAGTATGTCCTTTAATCCAATACCAATGAATATCATGATTAATTAATGCTAAATCTAATCTTTTCCATAAATCAATATTTTTTACCGGTTTTTTATTAGAACACATCCATCCATATTTTTTCCATTTATGTATCCAAGTAGTTATACCTTTTTTTAAGTATTTACTATCAGTAATAATATTTATATTAAAATATTCTTTTAAAGATTCTAATGCTATAATGGAAGCCATTAATTCCATTCTATTATTTGTAGTAAAAAAAAAACCTTGCGTAAAAATTTTTTCATGGGAATAATACTTTATTATAGCAGCATATCCTCCAGGTCCTGGATTATAAAGACAAGAACCATCAGTAAAAATTTTTATATTTTTGTACATATATTAATTCTCTATATAAATTTATAAATATATATTAAAAACAAATTATGAATAAATTAAATTTTCGTCAAATAGTTTTAGATACAGAAACAACAGGAATAAATTCTTCTCCTCCTTATTATAAAGGACATCGTATTATAGAAATAGGTGGAGTAGAAATAATAAATCGTCGTGTTACAGGAAATAATTTCCATGTATATATTAATCCTAAAAAAACAATAAGTTTAGAAGCATTAAATATTCATGGTATTACTAATAAATTTTTATGTGATAAACCTACATTTAGTCAAATTATAAATGATTTTTTAAATTATATAAATAATTCTGAATTAATTATTCATAATGCTCAATTTGATATTGATTTTATCAATTATGAATTATCTCTATTAAAAAAAAATATACCTAACATTGAAAAAAATTGTTCTATAATAGATACATTAAAAATATCTCGTAAATTATTTCCAGGAAAACGTAATTCTTTAAATTCATTATGTTCACGTTTTAATATTGATAAAAGTAATCGTACTATGCATGGAGCTTTATTAGATGCCAAACTTTTAGCTAATGTTTTTTTATCTATGACTAGTATTCAAAATTCATTTATATTAGAATTTTCAAAAAAGAATATGGTAGATAAAAATGATATTTTAAAAAAAAAAATAATAAAGAAAAAATTATTAGTATTATATCCTTCTAAAGAAGAATATGAATCACATTATTTAAAATTAGATATTATTAAAAAAAAATGTGGTTTTCATTTATGGAATTAATTAAAAAAATTTAAATAAAAGTATTGACGATATTAACATATAATTTATAATATAATTATATTATAGGTGCGATAGTTCAGTTGGTTAGAATACCGGCCTGTCACGTCGGGGGTCACGGGTTCAAGTCCCGTTCGCACCGTGATAAAAACTAAAATAATATTTTTCATAATATTATTTTAATTATTATTAATCCATAATACACAGGAATTTTTATATAATTCTAAATTATGTTTAATAATATTCGTTAAATCAGAACATATTTCTTTTTTATAAAGAAAATTACTAATCCAAAAAAAAACTGTAAGATTTATTGAAATATTATTAATTTCATCTATAATAACAATTATTTTAGAATTTTTAATTATTCTTTGATCTAAATAGATTGTATCCAATAATATTTTTTTTATCATATTTAAATCTTCACTAATTAATAATCGAGAAAGTCCTAAAGTAATTTTATTACGATATTCATGACATTGAGAAAGATTAGTAATATTATCTGCTAATATTTTACCATTAGGTATTAATGTAATAATACCATCAAATGTTTTTAACTGAGTAGAAAAAATTTCTACTTTAGTTACTTGACCACTAATATTACAAACATTTATATAATCACCTATTTCAAATATACGAAAAGTAATAATTAATAATCCAGATGCTAAATTTGATAATGCACTTTGCCAAGCTAAACCAATAACAATACTTATTGTACCAAAAGCAGCAATTATTGATGCTGTATGTACACCTATATTACTTAATAGACTAACTATAGTAAAAATTACAATAAGATACTTTAAAATATTTGAAATAAATCCTATAGCAATAGGATCTATTTTTTTTACAATAAAAATATTATATATAATTTTTGCAAGTAAACGAATTATTAATAATTCAGTTAATAAAATACAACTTGATGTTAGTATATGTAATAATTGATAAGAAATAAACATTTTATTATATATAATCCTATTTACATTAAAAATAATAATTTATTTATTATTATATATATATATATAATAATAAGATATTATTATTGTTATATATAACAATTATAAAGAAATATATTATAATATATTTATAGCATTTAATTCTTGAAAAGTTTTTTCTAATCTTTTTCCCATTGATATTTGAGATGCTCTAATCCATGATCTTGGATCATAATATTTTTTATTTGGTTTATTTAAACCTTCTGGATTACCTAATTGTGTTTGTAAATATTTTTTATGTTCTTTATAAAAGTTTAATATTCCTTCCCAACTTGCCCATTGAGTATCTGTATCAATATTCATTTTAACTACACCATAATTTATAGATTCTTTAATTTCTTTTTCAGACGACCCTGAACCTCCATGAAAAACAAAATTTATAGGATTATGAATTAAATTATGTTTTTTACTTATAAAATTTTGTGAATATTTTAAAATTTTAGGTAATAATTTTACATTTCCTGATTTATATACACCATGTACATTACCAAATGAAGCAGCAATTATAAATTGAGAACTAATAGAATTTAACTTTTCATAAGCATAATTAACATCTTTAGGATCAGTATATAATGATTTTTTTTCTAAATTACTATTATCTAAACCGTCTTCTTCTCCTCCTGTACATCCTAATTCTATCTCTAATGTTATATTCATTTTAGACATTCTTTTAAAATATTTACTACATATATCAATATTATCTTGTATAGAATTTTTTGATAAATCAATCATATGAGAAGAAAATAAAGGCTTGCCATTTAATAAATAAAATTTTTCATTTTCATCTAATAATCCATCTATCCAAGATAAAGTTTTTTTAGAACAATGATCTGTATGTAATATTACTGGTATTCCATAATATTGAGCAATTTTATGTACATGATGTGCTCCAGATATTGCTCCTATAATAGATGCTAATGGAGAATTTTGAATTTGTAATTTTTTACCTGCAATAAAAGAAGCACCACCAATAGAAAATTGAATAATTACTGGAGATTTAACTTTAGCTGCTGTTTCTAAAACTATATTGATAGAATCAGTACCTATACAATTTATTGCAGGTAAAGCAAATTTATTTTCTTTTGCTATTTTAAATATAGTTTGTACATCATGACTAACAACAACACCTGGTTTTACATAATTTAAAATTTTAGACATATCATTACTTTGCCTTATTATTGATGAATATCTAATAATGATTATTTAAATCATCATAATAGATAGAATTAATATTCTGATATTTTTTTAATATAGATACGCAAGGTAATTTTTTACCTTCTACAAAATTTAAAAATGATCCGCCTCCTGTGGAAATATAGGAAATTTTATTAAATAAATTAAATAATTCTATTGCAGCTAATGTATCTCCACCTCCTGCAATAGAAAATGCATCACTATTAGCAATAGTATAAGCTATAGTTTTAGTTCCTTCATTAAAATTTGTTAATTCAAAAACTCCTACAGGTCCATTCCATAATATTGTTTTTGCTGTATTTAAAATATCTACTATAATTTTTATAGTATTTTTACCAATATCCATGATTTTTTCATTCAATAATATATTATTAATTTTTTTTGTTTTAACTAATGTGTTATTTGAAAATGATGTACCTACTTTACAATCTATAGGAATAATAATATTATTATATTCTTCTTTTAATTTTTTTGCTAAAATTAAAGCATTTGGTTCATATAATGATTGACCAATATTATTATTTATTGCTAAAAATGTATTAGCAATACCACCTCCAACAATAATTTTATCTGATAATTTAGCTAATTTATTTAATACATTAAATTTAGTTGAAATTTTTGATCCACCTACAATAGAAATAATAGGATGTTTAGGTTTTTTAAAAATTTTATTTAAATTATTTAATTCATTTATTAATAATAAACCTGCACAAGATTTATTTGCATATTTTATTACTCCATAAGTAGAAGAATGTTTTCGATGTGATGTTGCAAATGCATCCATTACAAATATGTCACATAATGAAGCATATTTTTTAGATAATTCTTCATTATTATTTTTTTCACCTATATTAAAACGAACATTTTCTAACATTATTATTTCATTTTTTTGAATATTTAATTTATTTAAATAGTTTTTTTGTAAGGTTACTTTATAATTTAAAATATTTTCCAAATATTGACTAATATTTTTTAAAGAAAATATGTGATTATATAATCCTTCTATAGGACGTCCTAAATGAGAAGCTATAATAATTTTAGCTCCTTTATTTATAGCATATTTTATAGTTGGTAATGATAAACGAATTCTAATATCAGAAATTATATTTCCCTTACAATCTATAGGAACATTAAGATCAGATCTAATTAATAATATTTTATTTGTAATATTAATATCTAAAATACTTAATATAGACATATTTTAAAATCCTTTACTTAATTAATTATTTTTTAAAAGATCTTGAATTTTTAAAATAATATTTTCTACTGTAAAACCAAATTTTTTAAATAATATTTCAGCAGGAGCAGAATAGCCAAATTTATCTATTCCTATAACAATTCCTTTTAAACCTACATATTTATACCAAAAATTAGATTGACCAGCTTCAATTGCTATTCTTAATTCAATATTTTTTGGTAATACATAATTTTTATAATCATCATTTTGTTTTTCAAAAATATCTGTAGAAGGCATAGAAACAACTCTAATTTTATATTTTAATTTAGATAATTGATTATATGCTTCTACAGCTAAATAAACTTCTGAACCTGTTGCTATTAAAATAATATCAGGATTTTGTTCTAAACAATCTTTTAATATGTAACCTCCATGTGTAATATATGTTATTTTATTTTTATTTCTGATTTGTGCAGGTAAACTTTGACGGGATAATATTAATGCAGTTGGACTATTAATATTTTCAATTGCATATTTCCATGCAATAGCTGTTTCTAATTGATCACATGGACGCCAAACACTTAAATTTGGAATTAATCTTAAACTAGATAATTGTTCTATTGGTTGATGAGTAGGTCCATCTTCACCTACTCCAATAGAATCATGAGTATAAATCATTATATTTCTAATTTTCATTAATGCAGCCATACGAATAGCATTACGGCAATAATCAGAAAATGTTAAAAAAGTCGCTGTATATGGAATGAATCCTTTATATAAAGAAATTCCATTAGCTATAGCAATCATACCAAATTCTCTTACTCCATAATGAATATAATTACCACATATAGATTTATTTATAGCTTGAGATTCTGAACATAAAGTTAAATTACTAGAAGCTAAATCAGCAGAACCACCTAAAAATTCAGGTAAAATTTTTGAAAAAAATTCTAAACATTCTTGAGATGCTTGACGAGTAGATATATTAATAGGATTTTGATATAATTTTTGAATAAATTTTTTAAAGTTAATAATCCAATTATTAGGTAATAAATTATTAATTCTTCTTTTTAATTCTTTAGCTAGTTCCGGAAATATATTAGAATAATCATTAAATTTATTTATCCATTTTAATTCTTTTAAACTACCAATATCTTTTGCATTCCATTTTTCATAGATTGATTTTGGTATTTCGAAAGGTTTATAATGCCAATTTAATTTTTTTCTAGTTAATTCAATTTCTATTTCTCCTAAAGGAGAACCATGTGATATATTTTTCCCAGATTTATTAGGAGAACCAAAAGCAATAGTTGTATTACAAATTAATAAAAATGGTTTTTCTTCTATAGAAGACTTAGCTTTATCAATAGCTTGTTGTATTTCTTTATAATCATGTCCATTTATATTAGGAATAACATTCCATCCATATGATTCAAATCTTTTTTTAGTATCATCAGTAAACCATCCATTAATATTACCATCAATAGATATACCATTATTATCATAAAATACTATTAATTTTTTTAATTTTAATGTTCCTGCTAAAGAACATACTTCATGAGATATCCCTTCCATTAAACAACCATCACCTATAAATACATAGGTATAATGATTAATTATATCATAATTTGGTTTATTAAATTGTGATGCTAATGTTTTTTCAGCTATAGCCATACCAACAGCATTAGCTAATCCTTGACCTAATGGTCCTGTAGTAGTTTCTATATTTGGTGTACATCCAAATTCAGGATGTCCTGGAGTTTTAGAATTTAATTGTCTAAATTTTTTTAATTCTGATATTTTTAAATCATATCCAGTTAAATGTAATAAACTATATATTAACATTGAACTATGGCCATTAGATAATATAAATCTATCACGATTTATCCATAGTGGATTTCCAGGATTATGATTTAAATAATCACGCCATAATACTTCTGCTATGTCAGCCATACCCATAGGAGCACCAGGATGTCCAGAATTAGATTTTTGTATAGCATCTATACTTAATATACGAATAGCATTAGCAAGTTCTTTTCGAGAAGACATTATTCATGATTCCTAATAATTATATTTGTTAAAAAAATAAATTTTTAAAATTAATAATTTAAATTTATAAGAATTTTTCTATAAAATAAATATATACTGAAATAATATTAAAATCTATTTATTATATTTTCAAAAAATTAGATTAATTATATTAATTAATATAATATTAGTAATTAATTTTTTATTATTAAAATATTTATAAAACATAATTTAATTTATTTAAATTTTATTTTTAATAGAATATTTTTCTAATAAATATTATTTAAAATTATTAACATTAAATTTTATTAAGTAATTTAAAAGGGATAATAATGAGTGAATATCTTTTTACTTCAGAATCTGTTTCTGAAGGACATCCTGATAAAATGGCAGATCAAATTTCTGATGCTATATTAGATGCTATAATTAAACAAGATATAAAAGCACGTGTTGCATGTGAAACATATATTAAAACTGGAATAGTATTAATTGGAGGAGAAATAACTACTACTGCAACTATAGACATAGAAAAAATAATAAGACAAACAATAAAAGAAATAGGATATACAAACTCAAATATGGGATTTGATTATAATTCTTGTGCTATATTAAATAATCTAGGTAAACAATCAGAAGATATTTATAAAGGAATATTTAATAAAAATGGGTTAATAAAAGGAGCAGGAGATCAAGGACTAGTTTTTGGATATGCGACTAATGAAACAGATAATTTTATGCCTGCACCCATAACTTATGCTCATCGTTTAGTATATAAACAATCTGAAGTAAGAAAAAATGGAATTTTACCATGGTTAAGACCAGACGCTAAAAGTCAAATTACTTTCAAATATAAAAATAATAAAATTATAGGAATAGAAACAGTAGTTTTATCAACTCAATGTTCAGAAGATATATCTTATAAAAAATTACAAGAAGCAGTAATGGAAGAGATTATTAAACCAGTATTACCTAATATATGGTTACATAAAAATACAAAATTTTTTATTAATCCTGCTGGTCGTTTTATAATTGGTGGTCCAATGGCAGATTGTGGATTAACAGGACGTAAAATTATTGTAGATACATATGGTGGTATGGCACGACATGGTGGAGGATCATTTTCAGGAAAAGATCCTTCAAAAGTAGATAGATCTGCAGCATATATAGCAAGATATATAGCAAAAAATATAGTTGCTTCTTCTTTAGCATCACGTTGTGAAATTCAAATAGCTTATGTAATTGGTATTTCTAAACCTATATCTTTAATGGTAGAAACATTTGGAACTGGAAAAATTTCTAATGAAAAATTAACTTTGTTAATACAAGAATTATTTGATTTAAGACCTTTTAATATAATTAAAATGTTAAATCTTTTAAATCCAATATATAAAAAAACATCTTCTTATGGACATTTTGGAAGAAATATTTTTACATGGGAAAAAATAGATAAAATTAATGAATTACTAGAAAAATCTAAAATTCAATAATTTTACTATTATTAATTTTAATATTATAATAAATATTATTATTTTATAGAAATTTTTTCTAATGCGATTACTTTTTCATTTTTATTTGTTTTTATTATAGTTACTCCTTTAGTATTACGACTAACTACACAAATTTCTGAAACATATGTACGTATTAAAGTTCCCATATTAGTTATTATTAATATTTGATCATTATAAGATACTTGTATAGCATTTACTACTAAACCATTTCTTTTATTAATTTTAATAGAAATTACACCTTTAGTAGATCTTGATTTAATTGGATATTCTTTATTATTTGTTCTTTTACCATATCCGTTTTGAGTAATAGTAAGAATATCATTCTTAGATTGATCATTTAAAACAATTAATGCAACTACACTATCTCTTTGAGATAAAAGTTTTATACCTCTTACACCAGTTGATACTCTACCCATAGATCTAACTTTTATCTCATTAAATTTTACAACTTTACCAAAAGATGAAAACAACATTATTTTATCTTTTTTATGAGTTATAGCAACTCCTATTAAAGAATCATTTTTTTTTAATTTTATTGCGATAATTCCGTTATTTCTAGGATTACTAAATTTATTTAAATTAGTTTTTTTAACTATTCCTTTTTTAGTTGCCATAAATAAATTTAATTTATCACTATATTTATTTACTACAAGTAAATTAGTGATTCTTTCATAATTTTTTAAAGGTAAAATATTAATAATTGGTCTTCCTTGCGCATATCTATTAGATTTAGGTAAATTATAGACTTTTGTCCAATATAAACGTCCTAAATTAGAAAAACATAAAAGAGTATCATGTGTATTAGCTATAAGTATACGATTAATAAAATCTTTTTCTTTTATTTTAACGGCTAATTTTCCTTTACCACCTCTATGTTGAACTTCATAATCAGATAATTTTTGATATTTAATATATCCTTGATATGATAAAGTAACTATTACATCTTCAGCATTGATTAAATCTTCTGTTGTTATAAAAGATTTATTTTTAATAATTTCAGTTTTTCTTGTATCTCCAAATTCTTGTTTAATAAAAATTAATTCTTTATATATTACTTTCATTAAACATTGATAATCATCAACAATTTTTATAAGTTCTGATATTTTATATATTATATTTTGATATTCTTGGAATAATTTTTTATGCTCTAAATTAGTTAATTTATGTAATTTTAAATCTAAAATAGATTGTACTTGTTCATGACTAAAAGAATAATTATTAGATTGAATTAAATTTAAGTTATTAGTATAATTATTAGACTCTTTTATTTCTTTAGATTTTAAAATAGATAATACATTATTAATATTCCATAATTTAGAATGAATTTTATTTTTTATTGTTTCTATAATAGAAGAAGAACGAATAATTTCTATTATTGGTTGTATATTAGATAATGCTACTATTAATCCTTCTAAAATATGAGCTTTATTACGAGCTTTATTAATTTCATAATTAGTTCTACGTATTACTACTTCTCGACGATGGGATATAAATGCTTCAATAATATTTTTTAACGACATAACTTTGGGTTCCCCTTTATATAAGGAAACCATATTAATATTAAAAGAAATTTGTAATGGAGTTAAAGAATATAAATTATTTAGAATAACATTTGTTGACATATCTTTTTTTATTTCTATAACAATTCTAATTCCATCTTTATCTGATTCATCTCGTAAATTTTTAATTCCATGAATTTTTTTTTCTTTAACAAGTTCTGCTATTTTTTCTATTAATTTAGCTTTATTAACTTGATATGGTAATTCATATATAATAATTGAAGATTTATTATTATTTGTAATAATTTTACTACGTCCACGAATAAAAATTTTTCCTTTTCCTGTAATATAAGCTTTTTCAATTCCATTAAAATCGTTTATAATTCCTGATGTAGGAAAATCAGGACCTGTAATATATTTCATTAATTCTTGAATAGAAATATTTTCATTTTTTATATAAGCTAAACATGCATTTATTACTTCTGTAAGATTATGTGGAGGTATATTTGTAGTCATACCAACAGCTATTCCAGAAGATCCATTAATTAATAAATTAGGTATTTTGGTAGGCATTACTTCTGGAATTTTTTCGGTACTATCATAATTAGGTAAAAAATTTACTGTTTGTTTTTCTAGATCATTAATTATTTCTTGAGCTATTTTAGTCATTCTTATTTCAGTATAACGCATAGCTGCAGCTGAATCACCATCAATAGATCCAAAATTACCTTGTCCATCTATTAATGTATATCTTAAAGAAAATGATTGTGCTAATCTTACTATTGTATCATAAACAGCAGAATCGCCATGAGGATGATATTTACCTATAACATCTCCTACAATACGTGCTGATTTTTTATAAGGTTTATTCCATGTATTTCCTAATATATACATAGCATATAACATTCTTCTATGCACAGGTTTTAATCCATCTCTAGCATCTGGTAATGCTCTACCAACTATAACAGACATAGCATAATCTAAATAAGAATTTTTTAATTCTTCTTCAATATTAATTGAATTAATTTCTTTAGAAAAAAAAACCATATAAATTATTATCCTTTTAAACATATATTAATATGTTAATTTTAACATAATTAATTATATTCTATTAATATATTTGAAAATAATATTAACAGGATTAATATAAAAAATTATTTATTTAATGTATTAATTGCTATTTTATAAATAATTTTTTATTTAATAAAAATTTAAACATTATAATTTTAAATTAATGATTTATTAGATAAATATAATATATTTTTTTATCATTATATATTAATATTTATAATTTTTTTCTAATTGAATAATTTTTTTTTTAGCTAATTTAATTACTTCTTTAGGTATACCAGCTAAAGAAGCAACAAATAAACCATAATTTTTATTAATAATGCCATTTTTTAATGCATACATAAATACAATAGATCTATTAGATTCTATAGCATCAAAATAAACATTTTTTATTCCTTTATTTTTTAAAGACAAATTAGTTAATTCAATATAATTAGTAGAAAATAATGTCATTGATTTTATTTTTTTTGCAAGATTTTCAGCACAAGCCCATGCAATAGATAATCCGTCATATGTAGATGTACCTCTACCAATTTCATCCATTAATACTAAACTATATTTATTAGCATTTCTTAAAATATTTGCTGTTTCAATCATTTCGATCATAAAAGTAGATAAACCAGAAGAAATATCATCCATAGAACCAATTCTTGTAAATATACGATCTATTGGTCCAATTATAGCTTTATCAGCAGGTATATAACTACCTATATATGCCATTAAAATAATTAATGCAATTTGACGCATATAAGTACTTTTACCACCCATATTAGGACCTGTAATTATTAACATATGATTTTTAGGAGTTAATAGTAAATTATTAGGAATAAATTGATCTTTAAGAATATTTTCTACAATAGGATGACGAGAATTTTCTAAATATAATCCTAAATTATTACTAATAATAGGTCGTTTATAATTTAAAGTGATTGATCTTTCTGCTAAATTACATAATACATCTAACTCTGATATAAATAAAACTATTTTTTGTAAATTAGGTAATTCAGGATAAATAAGATCAAATAATTGATTATATAGAAATTTTTCTAATATTAATAATTTGTTTTTAGATGAAAAAATAATTTCTTGGTAATTTTTTAATTCAGGAATAATATATCTATTACAATGTTTTAATGTTTGAATATTTAAATATTTTTTAGGTAATTTTTTAATTTTTTGATTTTTAGTTATTTGGATATAATATCCATGAATAGTATTAAATCCTATTTTTAATTTTTCTATATTTAATAACTTACGTTCTTTTTTTTCTAAAACGATTAAGTATTCTTTAGAATTTTTAGATAATTTTCTTAATTCATCTAAAGATTTATTATATCCTGTAGCAATAACATTGCCATCTTTTAATAAAGTAGAAGGATTCTTTTTAATTGATTTTTCTAATAAAAGTTTTAATTTTTTAAAAAGTCCTAAATTAAAAATTTTATTTTTAATATAACAATCTCCCATAATTTTTAAAATATTATGTATGTCAGGTAAAATATGAAAAGTATTTCTTAAAGAAACTAAATCTTTAGGTTTTGCTGTTCTTAATGATAATCTTGCAATTATTCGTTCAATATCATTTATATTAATTAATAATTTTTGAAAATTAGTAAAATATTTTCGTAATTTTGAAATACTATTTTGCCGATTAATAATAGTATTATTATTACGAGTTGGAGAATGTAACCAACGTTTTAATAAACGACTACCCATTGTAGTACTACAATGATCTAATATATTTATTAAAGTATTATCTTTATTACGTGATATACTTTCTGTAATTTCAAGATTCTTTCTAGTATTTTCATCCATGATAATTTCACTATTAGAATTTTTTAATTTAATATTATTTATATGAGGTAAAAATATACGTTGTGTATCTTTAACATATTGTATTAAACAACCAGCAGCTTTAATAGCCATTAATGCTTTTTCGATACCAAAACTTCTTAAATTTTTAGTTTTAAATTGCATATTTAATTGTTGATTAGCTGTTTCAAGATCAAATTCCCATATAGGTCTACGTTTAATACAATTTCTTTTTTCTATTAATTTCATATATTGAAAATTTTCAGGATATAATAATTCAACGGGATTAGTTTTTTGTAATTCACCAGATATTATATCATAATTTTTACTTTCCATAATCCTAAAATTTCCAGAACTCATGTTTAAAGTTGCATAACCAAAACCATAATCTATTTCTTGCCATATAGATGCTAATAAATTATCTTGATTATTTTTTAATAAAATATCATCACTTACAGTTCCAGGAGTAATAATACGTACAATTTTACGTTCTAATATTTTATTAGGAGTTCTATTCATGTTGTTAATTTGTTCACAAATAGCTACTGATTCACCTAAATAAATTAACTTTGATAAATAATTATCTAAACTATGATATGGTATTCCTGCCATAGGTATTGGTTTTCCATCTAATATACCTCTTTGAGTAAGAACAATATTAAGTATTTTTGATGCTTTTTTAGCATCTTCAAAAAACATTTCATAAAAATCACCCATACGATAAAATAATAAAATATTAGGACATTGATTTTTTATTTTGAAATATTGTTTCATTATAGGAGTATATTTAATATTTTTTATGTTCATTATTATTTCAAACTCTATATTATTTTATATTAAATATATGATAAAATTATATAATTTAAATAGTAATTTATATAGTTTATATTAATATAAACAATTTTAATAAAATTTATTTTTTTTTATAAAAAATAATAACTTAAAAAATAAATTAATAACATTTATATAAAATAAAGATTTTAATCTTAGATGTTTTAAAGTTTGCTTAATAATATGTTTGTTAAAATATATAATTATTAATTATATATTTATATTATTTATATAAAATTATTTTAATTAAAATTTATTTTAAATAATATACAGTCTATAATAATTTCTTATACATATGAAAAATTTAAATTACTTAAAATTATTTAATAAAATTTTATATAAATATAAAAAATATCTTAAGAAGATTATTTAAAATTAAAAATTACTTTTTTAGTACAATATTTTAATTATTTTTAATAATTAATTAAAATAATTATTTAATCATATATAAATATAAATTATGATAAAACATTTACCAGTTATGTTAAAAGAATCTGTCGATAGTTTAAATATAAAAGAAAATGGAATTTATATAGATGCCACATATGGATGTGGAGGACATACAAAATTAATTTTATCTAAATTAGGAAAAAAAGGTCGTATTTATGCGATAGATTGTGATATAAAAACAATATTAATTAATAAAATTTTAGATAAAAGGATAATATATATAAATGAGAAATTTTCTAATTTAATAAATATTTTAGATTCTCAAATATTGGGAAAAATAGATGGAATATTATTTGATTTAGGTTTTTCATCTTTTCAATTAAATAATCCTAAAAGAGGTTTTTCTTTTATGTTTGATGGTCCATTAGATATGCGTTTTGATCAAAATCATGGAATAACTGCAGCTCAGTGGATTCAACAAGTTAGTAAAAATAAATTAGCTTATGTATTAAAAAAATACGGGGAAGAAAAATTTGCTAATATTATAGCATATAATATTAAAAAATATATTATAAAAAATAAAATAAATAAAACAAGTCATTTAAGTAAATTAATATGTTCTATAATATATAAATTTAAAACCAATAAAAAAAGATTTAAACATCCTGCAACAAGATCTTTTCAAGCTATAAGAATTTTTATTAATAAAGAATTAGAAGAATTAAAAAAAGCTTTATTTAATTCATTAAGTATACTAAAAAAAGGTGGTATATTATCTGTAATTAGTTTTCATTCATTGGAAGATCGTATTGTAAAAAGATTTATGAAAATAAATAGTATAAATAATAATCAATATTATTCTCGTATTCCATTAACTGAAAAAGAAATAAATATTCTATCTAAAAATAATTATAAATTAAAAATAATTAATAGAATATTTCCTAGTTCTAAAGAAATTTATAGTAATCCAAGGTCAAGAAGTGCGATACTACGTATAGGAAAAAAAATATAAAATTATATTATATTTTTTATATTAATATTTAAATTTTATAAGGTATATAATTGAATAATTATAGATTAAATTTAGCAGAAATGTTAAATAATTTTATTAATAATCATAAAATATCTAATATTTTTATAAATAAAATAGTTTTAGATAGTCGAAAAATTAAAGGTAAACATTGTTTATTTTTAGCTATTAAAGGTTATAAATTAGATGGTAAAAATTTTATAGATGATGCCATTAAAAATGGTGCTATTGCTATTATAGTTGATAGTAATCGTAATATTAATCCATATAATATTATTTATAAAAATAATATTCCTATAATTACTTTACCAAATTTACAAGAAAAAATTTCTTTTTTTGCTGGAAAATTATATAAAAATCCTAGTAATAAAATACCTGTAATTGGAGTAACAGGAACTAATGGAAAAACAAGTATTACTAATTTTTTAATGCAATGGATTAATTTATTAGGTAAAAAAGCAGCGATTTGTAGTACATTAGGTAATGGTTTTGATAAAAATTTAATAACTACTAATAATACAACGGATTCTGCTATTGAAATTCAATATATATTAAAAAATTTTATAGAACAAAAAGCAGACATAGCTATTGTAGAAATATCTTCTCATGGTTTAAAACAGTTTAGAGTATCTAATTTAAAATTTTCAGCTGGAATTTTTACAAATTTAAGTAGAGATCATTTAGATTATCATCTTAACATGAAAGATTATGAGCTAACTAAATGGAAATTTTTTTCTGAACATAAAATTAAAACAAGTATAATAAATATTGATGATATCATAGGATATAATTGGTTTAATAAACTATCTTACAATAATAATACCATTGCAGTTACTACTAAAAAAAATATTTTTATTAAAAATAATTTATATTTTAAAGTTAATAAAATAATTTTTTTAAAAAATTATACTATTATTAAATTTAATTCAAGTTGGGGTAAAGGGATTATTAAAATATTTCTTCTTGGATATTTTAACGTAATTAATATTATTTTAAGTATGACTACATTATTAACTTTAAATTTTCCTTTAAAAGAGCTTATACATACTTCATCTAAATTACATTCTGTTTATGGAAGAATGGAAGTTTTTCCTTCACAAATAAAATATCCAACTATTATAATTGATTACGCTCATACTCCTGATGCATTAAAAAATGTACTTTTAACTATTAAATTATATTGTAAAGGAAAAATATGGTGTATATTTGGATGTGGAGGTGAAAGAGATATTGGTAAACGTTTAATTATGGGAGTTATTGCTAAAAAATTTTCAGATATTGTAATTATTACTACTGATAATCCTAGATCAGAAAATATAATGAATATTATTAAAGATATTATACAAAAATATAAATGTAATAGTAACTTACATATAATAATAGATAGATGTGAAGCAATTAATTATGCAATAAATAATGCTAATAAAAATGATACTATACTAATAGCAGGTAAAGGTCATGAACAATATCAAATTATAGGAAATAAAATTTTTAATTATTCTGATTATAATGTTGTTAATAATTTTTTTAAAAAAATATCTAATGAATAAATTAATTTACTTAAAAAAAATTACACAAATTGTTAATGGTAAATTAATTGGAAATAATATTGATGTATTAAATTTTTCTATAAACAGTAAAAAAATTAATGCTAAATGTGTATTTATTGCTATTATTGGAAATAATTTTGATGGACATGATTTTATTCAAGAAGCCATTCATAATGGAGCAATAGCTATAATTGTAAATAAATATTTACAAGTAACAATTCCTCAAATAATTGTATTAAATACAACTATTAGTTTAGGTAAAATAAGTTTATGGAAAAGATTACAATCAAAATCTCATTTTATAGGTATTACAGGATCATCTGGTAAAACATCTGTTAAAGAAATGACCGTATCAATTTTAAAAAATACCGGAAAAACTTTATTTACTAAAGATAATATGAATAATATTATTGGTGTATCTTTAACATTATTAAATTTAAATGATAAATATAGATATATTATTATTGAGTTAGGAGCTAATAATTTAAATGATATTAAATACTCAAGTAATTTAGTTAGACCTAATACAGCTATTATTAATAATATATCAGAATCTCATTTAGAAGGTTTTAAATCTTTTAAAAATATTATTAAATGTAAAAGTGATATATTCAAATATTTATCAAATAATGATAGAGCTATTATTAACTTTGATGATATAAATCATAAAAAAATTTTATATAAATTAATTAATAAAAAAATATGGACATTTTCTATAAATAATCATAATACTGATTTTTTTACTACTAATTTAAAAATATTACAAGATAAAATTTACTTTAATTTACATACACCAATAGGAATTATTTTTATTAATTTATTTATTATTGGTGGATTACATAATGTAAGTAATGCATTAGCTGCATCAGCATTATCATTATCTGCAGGAGCATCTTTAAAAGATATATCTAAAGGTTTAGCTGATTTTAAATCAGTATTTGGTAGAATTTCTCCAATAAAATTGGGAACTAATAAATTAATTTTAAATGATACATATAATGCTAATCCTCAGTCAGTTATAGCTGCTATTAATGTTTTAAAAAAAATGAATGGAAAAAAAATTTTAGTAATTGGTGATATGATGGAATTAGGATTTAATTCATTTTTTTTTCATAACCAAATAAAAATTTTTATTTTACAATGTAAATTAGATTATGTTTTAAGTATTGGAAAATATAGTAAATATATTACAAAAGATAATAATAATGCTGAACATTTTTTTAATAAAAAAACATTAATTAAAAGATTAATTAAAATATTAACTAATTTTAATAATTTTACTATATTATTTAAAGGATCTAGAAAAGCTCAAATAGAAATTTTAATAAATATGTTATTAGAGCAGGAGCAATTTAAATGATAATAATATTAGTTAAATATTTAAAATATTTTTTTCCAATATTAAATATTTTTATTAGTCTAGCTTTTCGTGCTATTATAAGTCTTTTAACTTCTTTTTTTATTTCATTATATATTATTCCATATTTTATTATATTTTTTAAAAAAAAAAAATATTCTCAAGTTATTCGTTTAGATGGTCCAAAATCTCATTTAAATAAAAATAATATTCCTACTATGGGTGGTATTATAATATTAATATCATTTCTTATTTCAGTTTTATTATGGTCTGATTTATATAATCCATATTTATGGTATGTATTAATAATAGTTATATTTTATGCATTAATTGGTTTTATCGATGATTATTATAAAATTATTTTAAATAATTCTATTGGATTAGTAGTTTATAAAAAAATTTTTTTACAAACTATTATAACAATAATAATTATTACATTTTTTTATATGAATAATACAGAAAAATCTGCATTTCAATTAATAATTCCTTTTTATAAAAATATTAAAATTTATTTAAATTTTACTATATATTTAATAATTTCTTATTCAATTATACTATGGATTAGTAATTCTGTAAATTTAACAGATGGACTAGATGGTTTAGCTATTATTTCTGTAATATTGGTTATGTTTGGATTAGCATTATTATCATATGTTACAGGAAATATAAATTATTTTAAATATTTAAATATTACATATTTAAAACATACAAAAGAATTAGTAATTGTATGTACTGCTATTATTGGTTCAGGATTAGGTTTTTTATGGTTTAATACATATCCAGCGATTATATTTATGGGAGATACAGGATCATTATTTTTAGGAAGCGCTATAGGAATGATTACTGTTTTAATAAGACAAGAATTATTATTAATTATTATGGGTGGAATATTTTTATTAGAATCATTATCTGTAATAATTCAGGTTATATTTTATAAATATAAAAAATATCGTATATTTCTCATGGCTCCTATACATCATCATTTTGAATTGAAAGGACATCTAGAATCTCATATTGTTATTAGATTTGGAATAGTATCATTAATATTATTACTTATTGCTTTATCAATATTAAAGGTATGTTAATAAATATGATTAAAAAAGTAGTAATTATAGGTTTAGGAATTACTGGACTTTCATGTATTAAATTTTTTATTAATAAAGGTATTATACCATATGTTATGGATAATAGAACTAATCCTCCTTGTATTAAAGAAATACCACCTTTAGTTAAATATTGTATTGGTTATCTTAATAAAGATTGGATTTTAAATGCTAAATTAATTGTTATTAGCCCCGGAATTTCTTTGTTCCATCCATTATTAAAAAATGCTGCTAATAAAGGAATTAAAATAATAGGAGATATTGAATTATTTTATTATTTTTCCCAAAATCCTATAATTGCTATTACAGGAACTAATGGAAAAAGTACAGTAACTAATATGATTGGAAAAATTATAAATAATTATTATAGTGCTGGAATTGGAGGAAATATTGGATATCCTGCATTAGATTTATTATCTAATTTTCAAAATTTTTATGTATTAGAAATATCTAGTTTTCAATTAGAAACTATTAAAAAATTTAAAGCATATATATCTGTTATATTAAATATTTCATTCGATCATATGGATCGTTATCCATTAGGAATAAAGCAATATCAAAAAATTAAATTAAATATTTATAAAAATGCTTCTATATGTATATATAATACTAATGATTTTTTAACATATCCAAATAATTTACAAAAAAATCAACGTGTTATTAGTTTTGGTATAAATAAAGGAAAGTATCAATTATATAAAAATCAACAAAATATGTATTTAAAGGTAAATAATAAAATAATTTTAAATTTTAATAATACTAAATTAATAGGAACACATAATTATCTTAATTCTTTAGCTGTATTAGCAATATCAGATATATTACATATACCAAGAAAAATATCTTTAAAAATTATTAGTAATTATACATCAAATAATCATACATTACAAATTATACATAAACATAATGGAGTAATGTGGATTAATGATTCTAAATCTACTAATATAAATAGTACAAAAGCAGCTTTAAATTTTTTTAGTAATGCTAAAAGAATATGGTTATTATTAGGAGGATATGATAAAAATTGTAAATTTCATTTATTAAAAAAATATTTAATGAATGATAAAATTCATATTTATTGTTTCGGATTAGCTAGTAAAAAAATAATATCTTTATATCCTAAAGCAATACGAGTAAAAACTATGGCTGATGCAATAAAAAATATTTCAAAATTTTTAAAATATGGTGATATAGTTTTATTATCTCCAGCTTGTTCAAGTATTGATCAATTTATTAATTTTAAAGATCGTGGAGAAAAATTTATTAAATTAGCTAAACAAAATATTTAAAATATATTTTAAATATTTTGTTTTTCATTAATTTAAATATTTTTTATTAAATTTATTATATAAATGAAAAATTCAAAAAAAATTATTATAGTCTCTGGTGGAACAGGTGGACATATTTATCCAGGTCTTAATATAGCATATAAATTAATAGAGAAAGGATGGGATGTGCGTTGGTTAGGCACAATAAATAGAATGGAAGCAGATATTATTCCTAAAAAAGGAATTAAAATTTATTTAATTAAGTTTTTTAAATTTGAAAAAAAAAATATTTGGTCTAAAATATTTACTTTATTTAAATTAATAAAACCAATGTATGAATCTATTTTAATTTATAAATCTTATAAACCTAATGTAGTTTTAACAATGGGAAGTTATATATCAGGACCTAGTGGAATAGCAGCATGGTTATGTGGTATTCCGTTAATTATTCATGAACAAAATAGTATTCCAGGAATCACTAATAATTTTTTATCAAAAATATCTAAAATAAATATGCAAGCTTTTCCTAATACATTTACAAATGGTATATTAGTAGGTAATCCTTTAAGTAAAGAAATAATTAAATTATCTTTATATAAAAAAAATATTTTAAAATATAATTTTCCTCTTCATATATTAATTATGGGTGGTAGTCAAGGATCTAATATAATAAATAATATAGGGGTACAATTAGCAAAAATTTTAAAAAATAAAGTAATTATATTACATCAAGTAGGTAAAGGTAATTTAAAAAATATATCTTTATCTTTTTTAGATAAATATCAAAATAAATTTTATTCTGTAACAGAATATATTTCTGACATACATAATGCATATAAATGGGCAGATATTGTTATTAGTAGATCAGGAGCTATGACTGTTAGTGAAATTTCTGCTATAGGATTACCAGCTATTTTTATACCTTTTAAACATAAAGATAATCAACAATATTTAAATGCATTAAGATTAGAAAAAATTGGAGCAGCAAAAATTTTTGATCAAAATAATTTAAATATTAATGATATTATTAATACTTTATTATCTTGGAATAAAAAAATATTAACTATTATGTCAAAAAGATCTCGTAATATTTCTTTAATTAATTCTACAGAATTAATTTATAAAGAGATAAAAAATATTTTTATTAATTAAAATTTTCTATAATATAGAATGATAAAATAATGATAAAAAATATACTTTATGAAAAAATAAAATATGTAACACCTAAAATGGACAATATCAATAATATTCATTTTATTGGTATAGGAGGTTCAGGTATGGGTGGTATAGCTTATATTTTAGTCAAAAAAGGATATAATATCAGCGGATCAGATATTATTTCTAATGATATTACAAAGAATTTAATTTCATTAGGAGTAAAAATATATTTTCAACATAATGCTAAAAATATTAATAACGCAAATGTTATTGTAGTATCTTCAGCAATAAAAAATAATAATCCAGAAATAATTGCTGCTAAAAGAAATAATATAATAATAATTAGTCGAGCAAAAATGTTAGCTGAAATAATGAGATTTTATTATGGTATAACCATAACTGGTAGTCATGGTAAAACTACTACTACTGCTATGATATATCATATATATTCATCATTAGGTCTTGATCCAACATTTGTTAACGGAGGTATATTAAAAAAATCAGAATTATATGCTCATTTAGGAAAAAGTAAATATTTTATAGCAGAAGCAGATGAAAGTGATGCTTCTTTTTTAAATTTAAGACCAATTATAAATATCATCACTAATATTGAAGATGAACATTTAGAATATTATCAAAATAATATTGAAATATTAAAACAAAATTTTTTAAATTATTCACAAAATATACCTTTTTATGGTTGTGTTATTGTTTGTATTGATAATTTATCTATTCGAAATTTATTAAAAAATAATTTGATACATAATAATATTATAACCTATGGTTTTAGTAAAGATGCAGATATAAAAATATGTAATTATCAACAACATGGTTTAAAAAGTAAATTTGTTTTATCACACAAAAAAAAAAATATATTTTTAAAAATAAATTTAAATATACCTGGTTATCATAATGTTTTAAACGCAACAGCAGCTTTTATTGTATCTTCTTATATAGGAATTAATCATAAAAATATTTTAAAAGCATTAGAAAATTTTTCAGGTATAAAAAGAAGATTTGATATTTTAGGTATTTTTAAATATAAAAAAAATAATTTAATAAATAATATTATTATTATTGAAGATTATGGACATCATCCTACTGAAATAAATATAACAATTAATACAATACGTATGATTTGGCCTAAAAAAAAAATTATAATGATATTTCAACCACATCGTTATTCTAGAACTATAAATTTATTAAATAAATTTATTAAAGTATTATCTACTGTTGATGTATTATTTATATTAAATATATATTCTGCTGGAGAAGAATATATTATGGGTGGAGATAGTATTTCTTTATATAATAGTATTAAAAAATATGGAAAAATTAATCCAATTCTTGGAATATGGAAAAATTATCATGAAATGATGATAAGTTTATATTCAAAATTTACTGGAAATGATATATTATTAATTCAAGGTGCTGGAGATATTAATAATATATCATCTTTATTAGTTAAAAAAAAATTAAAATTATAATTATTAATATTATTAAAATATTTTTTATAAAAAATTCATATGTCTAATAAAATAGCTGTTTTATATGGTGGTAATTCACCAGAAAGAGAAATATCTTTAATTTCAGGTAAAATGGTATTAAATTCATTAAAATCAATGGGTATTAAAGCTTATGGACTAGATACTAAATATTTTTCCTTATTTTCATTAAAAAAAAATAAATTTAAAAAAATTTTTATTGCTTTACATGGTAAAGGAGGTGAAGATGGAAGTATACAAAATATATTAGAATATCTTAATATTCCTTATACTGGTAGTAGATCATTAGCATCTTCTATAACTATAAATAAATTTATTACAAAAACTTTATGGAAAGAATATGGTTTACCTGTATATCCACACTTTTTTTTAAAAAAAAAAGATTTTATAAAAAAAAATTATTTAATAATAGAAAAAAATATTTTAAATTTAACCTTACCTGTATGTGTAAAACCTAATACTACAGGATCAAGTTTAGGAGTTTTTAAAATAGATAATATTAATTATTTATTAAATGCTATAAAAAAATCTTTTATGTATGGTAATAGTGTATTAATTGAAAAATATATTGAAGGAATAGAATATACAGTTAGTATTTTAGGTAGTAAAATATTACCATCAATTAAAATTGAATCTCCTTATTTATTATATGATTATGATGCAAAATATATTAATAAAAATACTAAATATTTTTGTCCTAGCGGATTAAATAAATATAAAGAAAAAGAATTAGCTAATTTAGCTATGAATGCATGGAATTTATTAGAATGTAGTGGTTGGGGTAGAGTCGATATAATTTTAGATAAAAAAAATAATTTTCAATTATTAGAAATAAATACTTGTCCAGGAATGACTCCTCATAGTTTATTTCCTATAGCTGCTAAAACAGCTGGTTTATCTTTTAATAATGTGATTAATAAAATTTTATTTTTAGCTAAATAAATATTTTTATAAAAATAATTTAAAATTACTATTTTTTTAAAAAATAGATAAATATAATTTAAAAGTTTTATTTTTATAAAATTATATATATTATATATTTTATAAAAATTTATTTTATATAAATTAATTTGCTAAAGCAGCTAATTGTTCTATGATATAACGTAATTTTATAGGACTTTTTTTAGCTAGGTTTAGTAATAAAATAGCACTATTTTTACTTAAAATATTTTGTTTATAAAAATATTTATTTTTAATAATATTATTATTTGTTAATAGCATTGGATTAATCTTAATATTTATATTTTTTAAAGAAGGCAAAATTTTTTTTTTTAAAAGTGATAAAATATTTGATTTTTCATATAAAAATCTCATCATAGAGCTAGCATTATATGTTTCTATAATTAAAATATTATTTTTAAAATTTTTTGCATCATAGCAATTATTTAATTCTATTGGAAAATAATTTTTAATTATTTGGTTAATTTTTTTTAAAATATTTATATATAATTTTAATTTTATGAATATTCTTGAACAAGAAGGATAATTATATTCATTATAAAATATTTTTTCAATTGATAATAACTTATTATTACGCATAAAAATATTTATCCTTTAATTATTTATTTTAAATTGTTTAATAATTTATTTTAACAAATAAATTTATATTTTTTACATTATAATTAAAAATTTTATTTAAGAGTATATATATGTTAAAAAATTTTTTATCAAAAATTTTTGGTAGTCATAATGACAATGTTTTACGACGTATAAAAAAAATAGTCAATAATATTAATAGTTTGGAAAAAAATTTTGAAAAATTAACTGATTTAGAATTAAAAAATAAAACTTTATTATTTAAAATAAAATTAAAAGAAAATTTTACATTAGAAAATATTTTACCAGAAGCTTTTGCTACCGTAAGAGAAGCAATTAAAAGATTATTTGGTATTAGACTTTTTGATGTTCAATTAATAGGAGGAATAGTATTAAATAATAATTGTGTTGCTGAAATGCGTACAGGAGAAGGAAAAACTTTAACAGCAACTTTACCAGCTTATCTTAATGCTCTAACTGGTAATGGAGTTCATATTGTTACAGTTAATGATTATTTAGCCAAACGTGATGCAGAAAATAATAGACAATTATTTGAGTTTTTAGGATTAAATATAGGTATTAATTTATCAGGAATGTCACCTAATGAAAAAAAAATATCTTATTTAGCTGATATTACTTATGGTACAAATAATGAGTTTGGATTTGATTTTTTACGAGATAATATGATTTTTAGTTATACAGATAAAGTACAAAGAAATTTATATTTTGCTATAGTAGATGAAGTTGATTCAATTCTTATAGATGAAGCTAGAACACCATTAATAATATCTGGACCAACTGAAGATAGTTCTAAACTATATACACAAATAAATAAAATTATTCCAAAATTAATATATCAAGAAAAAGAAGATTCTGATTCTTTTAAAGGTAAAGGACATTATTTTATAGATGAGAAATCTCGTCAAGCATATTTAACAGAAAAAGGATTAGTTTATGTAGAAAAAATTTTAATAGAGAAAAAAATTATTAAAAAAGAAGAATCATTATATTCTAATTCTAATATTATTATTATGCATAATATTATTGCTGGATTAAGAGCTCATAAATTATTTATAAAAAATGTTGATTATATTGTAAAAAATAATGAAGTTATTATAGTAGATGAACATACAGGACGTATTATGAAAGGAAGAAGATGGTCAGATGGACTTCATCAAGCAATAGAAGCAAAAGAAAATGTAAAAATTAATAATGAAAATCAAACTTTAGCTTCTATTACATTTCAAAATTATTTTAGATTATATACAAAATTATCAGGAATGACAGGTACAGCTAATACAGAAGCATTTGAATTTAAAGAAATTTATAAATTAGATACTATTATTATTCCTACTAATAAACCAATGATAAGAAAAGATTTACCTGATTTAATATATATTACAGAAAAAGAAAAGATTAAAGCAATTATAAATGATATAAAAAATAAATATTTTATAGGACAACCAGTATTAGTTGGTACAATTTCAATTGAAAAATCAGAATTAATTTCAAAAAAATTAACGTTAATAGGTATTAAACATAATATTTTAAATGCAAAATTACATTCAAAAGAAGCTGAAATTATATCTCAAGCAGGTAAAAAATATGCTGTAACTATAGCAACAAATATGGCAGGAAGAGGAACAGATATTGTTTTAGGAGGAAATATTCAATTTAAACTAAATAACCAATTAAATAAAGATCAAATAAAAAATATAAAATTATCTTGGTTAAAAGAACATAATGAAGTTTTATCTTTAGGAGGATTATATGTAATTGGTACTGAACGTCATGAATCTCGCAGAATTGATAATCAATTAAGAGGTCGTTCAGGACGTCAAGGTGATTATGGTTCTTCAAGATTTTATCTATCTATGGAAGATTCTTTAATGCGTATTTTTGCTTCAAATAAAATATCAAAAATTATGCATAAATTTGGTATGAAAAAAAATGAATCTATTGAACATCCATGGATAAATAAAGCTATAGCTAGAGCACAAGAAAAAGTAGAAAATTATAATTTTGATATAAGAAAACAATTATTAGAATATGATGATGTAGTTAATGATCAACGTTTAGCTATATATACACAAAGAAATAAATTACTAAAAACTCAAAATATTAGTATAATTATAAAACAGTTTAGAAAAGATGTATTTCAAAAAATTATAGATAAATATATAAAATCTAATTTTTTTTTAGAAGATGAATGGGATTTAATAAAATTAAATAATTATTTTAAAAAAAAATTTAATTTATATTTACCTATTGATAAATTATTAAAAAATTCTAAAAATAATAAACAAATTCTTAGTAAAGATTATTTTTTTAAAAAAATAATTAATTTTTCCGAACAAGAATATAATAAAAAAGAAAATATATTAGGTAATGATATTATACGTAGTTTTGAAAAAAATATAATGCTTCAATTATTAGATAGTTTATGGAAAGAACATCTTTCTGCTACAGATTATTTAAGAGAAGGAATTCATTTAAGAGGATATGCACAAAAAGATCCTAAACAAGAATATAAAATTGAATCTTTTAATATGTTTAGTTTAATGTTAGATTCTTTAAAAGAAGAAATTATTACTGTTTTAAGTAATATTTCAATAGAAATACCAGAAAAAGATATTTTTAATTCATCAATAAAATTACAAAATTTTAGAAATAAAAATAATGAAAAAATTATAAATAATTTAAATCTTTCTAAAGAAGATTATCATTATTTTATAAATAAAAAGAAAAATATTAATACTAACATTTACTCATTAAATAAAATAGGTAGAAATGATTTATGTCCTTGTTCTTCTGGAAAAAAATATAAATTTTGTCATGGTAATGGATAAATATTTTTTTTAACATTACAATAGAGGGTATAAAAAATTTATTTTTTACCCTCTATTGTATTAATTTTTTAAATTATCAAAAAAAAGTTTTATATTATTTAAAAATTTTTTATATTTAGGAGTATTTTTATAATTATCTAATTTAATAAAAGTTTTTCCTAAATTATATAATATTATTTTTTGTTTATCATTTAAATTTACTGGAGTCTCTACAATAACTTTACATAATAAATCTCCAATAATATTATCTCTTATTGATTTAATACCTTTATTACGTAATCTAAATATTTTTCCTGTTTGAGTTTCTGGTGGAATTTTAATTTTTATAAATCCATTTAATGTTGGAATATCTAAATTTCCACCTAATGCTGCTATAGAAAAATTAATAGGTAATTCACAAAATAAATTATTTTCTTCTCTTATAAAAAGAGGATGTTTTTTTATTCTAATTTCTATATATAAATCTCCAGATGGAGCACCATTATTACCTAGTTCTCCTTCTCCATTTAATCTAATACGATCTCCAGTATTAATTCCTGACGGAATTTTTATAGATAATATTTTATATTTTTCTACTTTTCCTTTACCTTTACAAGTAATACATAAATTTTTTATTAAAGAACCTCTACCCTGACAATTAGGACAAGTTTGTTGTACAGTAAAAAAACCTTGTCTCATTTGTATTTGTCCATGACCATTACAAGTATAACAATTTTGAAGAGATCCTTGAGATCCGGTACCATTACAATTAATACAAATTTTTAAAAATGGAATTTTAATTTCTTTAGTTACTCCTTTTACTGCTTCTTCTAAAGAAATATTAATAGCATATTTTAAATCATTTCCTTTATTAGATTTATTATTTCTTGTACCTCCAAAAATATCACCAAAAACATCACCAAAAATATCACTAAAATCAGTTGTATTATTTACATTATCTTGTTCAAAAGCAGAATGTCCATATTGGTCATAAGCAGATCTTTTTTGTTTATCACTTAAAATTTCGTAAGCTTGTTTAATTTCTTTAAATTTATTTTCAGCCTTTTTATTTCCTGGATTACGATCTGGATGAAATTTTATAGCCAAACGTTTATATGCTTTTTTAATTTCACGATCTTTTGCATTTCTAGTAATACCTAAAATTTCATAATAATCTTTTTCTGACATAATATATTACTACCTTTCCTAATCCTATAACTTTAATACCGATTTCTATATTAATAAATATTATTTATAATATATAAACGGTATTAATATAATTTTATAATCAATTAGTGAAAATAATTTAATGATTGAGGAGGCAATTATTTTTTATTATCTTTGACTTCTTCAAATTCAGCATCTACAACATTATTATCTTTATTTTTAGATTTATTATCATTCATATTATTATTTGTTTTTTGTTGATTATTATTTTCCATTAAATTTGAAATTTTACTGGATGCTTGAAGTAATAATTGCATTTTTGTTTGGATATCATTTTTATCTTCTGTTTTTAATGATATATTAAGTGCATTTATTGCATTTGTAATAAATGTTTTATCTTCTTTAGTAATTTTATCACCTACTTCTTCCATTTTTTTCTTTGTACTATGAATAAGTTGATCAGATTCATTACGTATTTTAATTAATTCTTCAAATTTAATATCTGATTCAGCATTAGATTCTGCATCTCTTATCATTTTTTCTACTTCTTTTTCATTAAGTCCTGATGATGCTTTTATTATAATTTTTTGTTCTTTACCACTTTTTTTATCTTTTGCAGAAACATGTAATATTCCATCAGCATCTATATCAAAAGTTACTTCTATTTGTGGAATACCACGAGGTGCAGGACTAATACCATCTAAATTAAACTGTCCTAGAGATTTATTATCATTTGCTCTTTTACGTTCTCCTTGTACTACATGAATAGTTACAGCAGATTGGTTATCTTCAGCAGTAGAAAAAACTTGACTATGTTTTGTAGGAATAGTAGTATTTTTATTAATTAAAGGAGTCATAATACCTCCTATAGTTTCTATTCCTAATGATAAAGGTGTAACATCTAATAATAATACATCTTTTACATCACCAGCTAATACACCTCCTTGAACAGCAGCACCAATTGCAACTGCTTCATCTGGATTAACATCTTTTCTAGGTTCTTTGCCAAAAAAATCAGCAACTTTTTTTTGAACCATTGGCATCCTTGTTTGTCCACCTACTAAAATCACATCATTAATATCAGATATAGATAAATGAGCATCTTTTAAAGCCATTTTCAATGGATTTATAGATTTATCTATTAAATCCTCTACTAAAGATTCTAATTTAGCTCTTGTTACTTTAATATTTAAATGTTTAGGTCCTAAAGAATCTGCAGTAATATATGGTAAGTTAACATCTGTTTGTTGTGTAGATGATAACTCAATTTTTGCTTTTTCTGCAGTTTCTTTTAAACGTTGCATTGCTAATGGATCATTAGTTAAATCAATTCTTTGATCTTTTTTAAATTCTGATACTAAATAATTAATTAAACGACTATCAAAATCTTCACCACCTAAATGAGTATCACCATTTGTTGCTAATACTTCAAAAGTTTTTTCTCCATCAACTTCATCTATTTCAATAATAGAAATATCAAATGTACCTCCTCCTAGATCATATACAGCTATAGTCTGATTTCCTTTACCTTTATCTAATCCATAAGCTAAAGCTGCAGCTGTTGGTTCATTAATAATACGTTTTACTTCTAACCCTGCTATACGTCCTGCATCTTTTGTAGCTTGTCTTTGAGCGTCATTAAAATAAGCAGGTACCGTAATTACAGCTTCACTAACTTTAGTACCTAAAAAATCTTCTGCAGTTTTTTTCATTTTTTTTAATACTTCTGCAGAAATTTGTGGTGGTGCTATTTTTTGTCCTTTAACATATAACCATGCATCACCATTATTTGATTCAATAATTTTGTAAGGCATAATTTTTATATCACGTTGTACTTCTTCATCTTGGAAACGACGTCCAATAAGCCTTTTAATTGCAAAAAGAGTATTTTGCGGATTTGTAATAGCTTGACGTTTAGCTGGTTGACCTACTAAAATTTCTCCATCTTTAGTATAAGCAATAACTGATGGTGTAGTTCTATCACCCTCTGCATTTTCTAATACACGAGCTTTTGTTCCATCTATTATTGCAACACAAGAATTTGTTGTACCTAAATCAATACCAATTATTTTACCCATTTAAAAGATCCTCAACTTAATTTTTTATTAAATTATATAAATAATTTAATTAATAAAATATTTTAAAATATTTCACATTTTTGAAAATCATAGTCCTTGATGAAAAGAAAATGGGGACTCATATCTAAGCATCAAGGTCTAAATGTAAAAATTTTTTTAATTTGATTTTATATAAGTATAATTATTGAATTTATAATATAAAAATTTTTTAAAATATATCTATTTTATTTTAATAAAATTCTAAAAATAATATTTAAAACAAATGTTTTAACAAACTTATATTATATGTATAATATAAGTTGATTTTTTTCTGTAATATATTTGGAGAATAAAAATGAAGTACCTAATGGAAAAAATAAATTTTACAAAAAAATATAAATCAGAATGTATAGTAATTGGAATGTTTGAAAAATATCAATTTTCTTGTATTGCTGATATTATTAATAAAATATCTAATAATTATATATTAAATATTACAAAAAAAAATAATTTTAAAGGAAAAATTAATCAAATATTAATGTTATATGAAGTACCTAATATTTTAATAAAAAAAGTATTAATTATTGGTTGTGGTATTAAAGATAAACTTAATAGAGAAACTAATAAAATCATTATTAAAAAAGTAATTAATCAATTAAAAGAAATTGAAATAAAAGATGTTCTTTGGTGTTTAACAAATTTAATAATTAAAAATATTGATTTATATTGGAATATAAGAGATACAATAAATATTATTGAAGATAAATTCTATATTTTTAACAAATTTAAAAAAATAAAAAAATATAAATTATCTCTTATTAAATTTAATACGAATGATAATAATATTGAAATTTATAAAAAAGCAATTAAACATGCTATAGCAATCAAAATTGGCATTATAAAAACTAAAAATCTTGCAAATTTACCTCCTAATATATGCAATCCTAAATATTTATCTTTAGAAACATATAAATTAGCTGAGAAATACTCTAAAAATATTTCAGTAAAAATTATCAATGAAATAGAAATGAAAAAATTAGGTATGAATGCTTATTTAGCTGTAGGTAATGGTTCTAAAAATGAATCTATGATATCTATCATTAAATATGATAATTTATTTGATAATAGTCAACCTATAGTATTAATAGGAAAAGGTTTAACTTTTGATTCAGGAGGAATATCTTTAAAACCAAGTTTAAATATGGATGAAATGAAATATGACATGTGTGGTGCAGCATGTATATATGGAATAATGAATATTATATCTGAATTAAAATTACCTCTTAAAGTTATTGGTATTATTGCAGGATGTGAAAATATGCCTGATAGTAATTCATTTCGTCCTGGTGATATTATTAAAACAATGTCAGGAAAAACAGTAGAAATAATAAATACTGATGCGGAAGGAAGATTAGTTTTGTGTGATGTATTAACATACGTAAATAAATTTAATCCTTCTATAGTTATAGATATTGCTACATTAACAGGAGCTTGTGTAGTTGCTTTAGGAAATAATATTAGTGGGTTGATGTCTAATAATTTAAAATTATCAAAAAATATAATGAAAGCATCATTAGATGTAGATGACCGAGTTTGGGAATTACCTATTAATGATAAAAATTATTATAACCAATTAAAATCAGATATTGCTGATATAAGAAATACTGGAAATTCTAATGCTGGAGGAGCAATTACAGCTGCATGTTTTTTAGCAAAATTTACTAAACAATATAAATGGGCACATATAGATATTGCAGGAACAGCATGGAATTATAGTGAAAATAATAAATCTTTTTCTTCTGGTAGACCTGTTAATTTATTATGCCAGTTTTTATTAAATTATTCATATAATAATTAAATATTATAAATAGTTTTACATATAGGATATTATTTAATAATGGATAAAATATATAATCCCCAAGAATTTGAAAAAAAAATATATTTTTATTGGGAAAATAACAAATATTTTAAATGTGTAATAGATAAATCTAAAAAAAACTTTTCTATTATGGTTCCTCCACCAAATATTACTGGTTCCCTACATATGGGACATGCACTACAATATATTATAATTGATATAATAATACGTTATCAACGTATGTTAGGTAAAAATATTTTATGTCAAGTAGGTACAGATCATGCAGGTATTGCTACTCAAAATATAATAGAACAAAAATTATTTATAAAAAAAAATGAAATTAAATATAAAAATAATAAAAATATTTTTTTAAATGAAGCGTGGAAATGGAAAAAAAAATATTGTAATATAATATTTAATCAAATGCGTAGATTAGGTTTATCTGCAGATTGGGATCGTAAAAGATTTACTATGGATAAAAATTTTTCTAAGTCTGTAAGAAATATTTTTATATCTCTTTATGAAGAAGGATTAATATATAAAAAAAAAAAATTAACTCATTGGGATTTAAAACTTCATACTGCAATTTCTGATTTAGAAATAGAACATAAAAAATTTAATACTTATATTTGGTATATTCGTTATTCATTAGAAAATAACGTAACAACTTTAACTGGTAAAAATTATTTAATTATTTCTACTACTAGACCAGAAACATTATTAGCTGATACTGCTATAGCTATTAATCCATTAGATAAACGTTATTCAAATTTAATAGGAAAATTTGTAATAGTACCATTAATTAATAGAAAAATACCTATTATTGCAGATAATCATGCAGATATAAATAAAGGTACTGGATGTGTTAAAATAAGTCCAGCACATGATTTTGATGATTATCAAGTAGCTTTAAGAAATAATTTACCTTTAATTAATATATTTAATACCTATGGTAATATTTTAAAAAAATATCAAATTTTTGATATTAATGGTAAAAAAATAACAATATATCCTGATAATATACCTAAAATATTTCAAAATTTATATTTTATAACAGCAAGAAAAATTATCATTGATATTATTAAAAATAATGGTTTACTTGAATACTGTGAACAAAAATTAGTATTAATACCATGTAGTTCTCGTAGTGAAACTATAATTCAACCTATGTTAACTAGTCAATGGTATTTAAATATTAAAAAATTAGCTAAAACAGCAATAAATGCAGTTAAAAAAAAAAAGATTAGTTTTTTCCCTAAAAATTATGAAAATATGTTTTATTCTTGGATGGAAAATATTCAAGATTGGTGTATATCCCGTCAATTATGGTGGGGCCATAAAATACCAATATGGTATGATATTAATAAAAAAATTTATGTTGGAAAAAATGAAAAAGAAATACGTAAAAAATATAATTTAAATAAAAATTTTTTTATCATACAAGATCAAAATGTTTTAGATACTTGGTTTTCATCAAGTTTATGGACTTTTATTACTTTAGATTGGCCTAATCATACACAAGAATTTCATATATTTCATCCTACAAATGTTATTGTTAGTGGTTTTGATATTATATTTTTTTGGATATCCAGAATGATTATGATGACAATGCATTTTGTAAAAAATAAAGATAATACACCACAAATTCCATTTAAACATGTTTTAATGACTGGATTAATTAGAGATGAAAAAGGAGAAAAAATGTCAAAATCAAAAGGAAATGTTATTGATCCAATTGATATTATTGATGGTATTTCATTTTCTAATTTAATAAAAAAAAGACTTAATAATATAACAGAAAAAAAATATATAAAATTAATTAAAGATTATACAAAAAAACAATTTCCAAATGGAAGTAAAAATTATGGTACAGATTCTTTAAGATTTACATTAGCTGCTTTATCTTCTACTGGAAGAGATATATATTGGGATATGTCTCGTTTAGATGGTTATCGTAATTTTTGTAATAAAATTTGGAATGCTAGTATTTTTATACTAAAAAATATAAAATATGAATATATAAATAATAAAGAAAAATTATCTATTCCTGATAAATGGATTATTAGTGAATATAATTTAATTATAAAATTATATTCAGATGCATTAAATAAATATCGTTTTGATCAAGCTACTAATATTTTATATAATTTTATATGGAATAAATTTTGTGATTGGTATTTAGAATATGCAAAAATTATTTTTAAAAATAAAAACTATACTCAATATATAGGAACACATTATACATTATATAATGTTTTTAAATCGTTATTAAAACTTGCTCATCCTATTATTCCTTTTATAACTGAAGTTATATGGCAAAAAATTACAAATAATAAAAAAATATATAATAATAGTATTATGATACAATCATTTCCAAAATTCAATAAAATAGCAATAGATAACAAAGCTACAAATTTTTTTAATCTTTTTATTAAAATAATTACTATTGTTCGTAAAATAAAAGTTGAAATGTATATAAAAAATAATAAACAAATTAATATTTATTTTAAAAATAAAAATACAAAAATATTGTTTTTTTTAAAAAAAAATATAAATTTATTAAAAAGTTTTTTAAAAATCAATGAAATTTTTTTTATATCACAAGAAGAATGCTTTCCTAAAATATCATTTATAAAAAAAATAAATGATATTGAATTATCAATTCCTATAAATAATGATTTAATCGATAAAAAATATATATTAATTAAAATTGAGAAAGAATTAAAAAATAACGAACAAATAATAAATTATTTGAATAAAAATATTAATAATAAAAATTTTTTTAAAAATGCACCTAAGCATATTATTGAAAATAATATTAAAAAATTAGAAAAATATAAAAATTTACAAATAGAATTAATTAAAAAACAAAAATTAATTTTAACATTATAAAAATAAAAAATTTAATTATTATATTTATAGGTAATTATTATTATGAATCAGTTTTATAATCGTCATTTTTTAAAATTATCAAATTTTTCTAAAAAAGATATTTATGAATTACTTAATATTTCTTTAAAACTTAAAAAAGATAAAAAAAAAAATAAGGAAATTAAAAAATTATACAATAAAAATATTGCCTTAATTTTTGAAAAAGAATCAACTAGAACAAGATGTTCTTTTGAAATAGCATGTTATGATCAAGAAGCTAAAATAACATATTTAGATAAATATAATAGTCATATAGGATATAAAGAATCAATTAAAGATACAGCTCGTATATTAGGTCAAATATATGATGGAATTATATTTCGAGGAAAATATCAAAAAGATATAGAAGTTTTATCAAAATACGCAGGTATTCCTGTTTGGAATGGTTTAACAAATGAATTTCATCCTATTCAAATATTATCAGATTTATTAACAATTAAAGAAAATTTAGTAAATAAATCTTTAGATAAAATATCATTATCATATATAGGAGATATAAATAATAACATTGCTAATACTCTCTTAGAAGCAGCATTAATTATTGGATTTAATTTAAATTTAATATCACCAAAAAAATTATGGCCTGATAATAAATTATTTAATAATTTATTATTAAATAATCAAAATATTATTTTAACAGATAATATTAATAATGGTGTTAATGGTGTAGATTTTATTTATACTGATGTTTGGTTATCAATGGGAGAATCTTCTAAATTATGGGAATCAAGAATTAATGATTTACACATTTATCAAGTAAATAAAGAACTATTATTAAAAACTAAAAATAAAAATATTAAAATTATGCATTGTTTACCATCCTTACATTTATATAATCATTATAAAAAATATTTTAATCAAAAAATTATGTCTAAATATAATTTATTTAATGGATTAGAAATTACAGATGAAATTTTTGAATCTAAAAATAGTATTATTTTTGAACAATCAGAAAATAAACTTCATGTTATTAAAGCTATAATATTATCAACTTTATTAAAAAATAAATATTATTTATAATATTTTACAAAAAAATTTGTTAGATATAAATTTAAAACAATAAAAATTTCTTTAAGAGTTTGTTTTTTATGAAAAAAATAATTTATACTAAAAAAGCACCTATACCTATAGGTCCATATGTTCAAGGAATTATATTTAATAATATAATTATTACTTCAGGACAAATACCTATCAATCCAATATATAATAAGATTGATAGTAATGATATAGAAAAACAAACTGTACAAGTATTAAAAAATATAAAATCTATTATTAATAAAGCACATTTTTCTATTAAAAATATAGTAAAAACTACAATATTTTTAATAAATTTAAATGATTTTAATATTATAAATAATGTATATAAAAAATTTTTTATTGAAAATAATGCTAATTATCCAGCTAGAACTTGTATAGAAGTATCTCGTTTACCACAAAATGCAAAAATTGAAATAGAAGCTATAGCAATAAAACCAAATAATAATAATTATTATTAATAAGGAATATTATATGATTTTTTTAATAAAATTAATATTTATTTTTTTTGTATTAAATTTACAAAATATATATTCATATGCGAATACTAATAATACAGTTTTCTTTTATAATTGGACAGAATATGTTCCTGCCGGTTTATTAGAAGAATTTACTAAAGAAACTGGAATTAAAGTAATTTATTCAACATATGAATCAAATGAAAGTATGTATGCAAAATTAAAAACTTATAAAAAAGATTCTTATGATCTTATTGTACCTTCTACATATTTTATAGCTAAAATGAGAAATGAAGGAATGTTACTAAAGATAAATAAAAATAAATTAACAAATTTTATTAATTTAGATCCTAAATTTTTAAATAAATCTTTTGATCCTAATAATGATTATTCCATTCCATATATATGGGGATTTACAACTATAGCTATAAATAGTCATGATATAAATTCAAATTCTATAAATAGTTGGGCTGATTTATGGAATCCTAAATATAAAAATGCAATTTCTTTAATTGATGATACTAGAGAAGTTTTTCAAATTGCATTAATGAAATTAGGTTATTCAGGAAATGAAACAAATTTAAATCATATTAAACAAGCATTTCAAGAATTACAAAAATTAATACCTAATATTATTACATTTAATTCTGATAATCCTGGAATACCTTTTATAGAAGGAGAAGCAAAATTAGGTATGATATGGAATGGATCTGCATATGCAGTAAAAAAATTAGGTATTCCTTTAAAAATTATTTGGCCAAAAGAAGGTGCAATTTTTTGGATGGATAGTCTTGCTATTCCTTCTAATGCAAGAAATGTAGAAGGTGCTTTAAAATTAATTAATTTTTTATTAAGAGCTAGAATATCAGCTAAAGTAGCAGAATTAACAGGATATTCAACACCAAATTTAGCAGCAAAAAAATTATTACCTCAAAATATCATTAATGATAATACATTATATCCAAATGATCAAATAATTAAAAAAGGTGAATGGCAAAATGATATAGGAGATAATATTAATAAAGAATATGAATCTTTTTTTCAAAAATTAAAACATTCATAAAAAATTCTAATAATAATTAATTTTATATTTAGAATAAATATTCATACATTTTTTACTACAACAATTATGATATTTATCCTTACATGAAGAACATTGAATAAATAATAAATGGCAAAAATTATTTTTACAATTTGTATAAATATCATAATAATTATTACATTGATAACAATGAGAAATAACATCTTCGGTTACTGATTCGCTCATTCTATTATCAAAAACAAAATTTTTTCCTTTAAACTTTATAGGTAAATTATTTTTTTTAGCATCATTAATATAACCAATAATTCCTCCTTTAATATGAAAAATATTTTTAAAATTATTATATAATAACCAAGAAGTAGCTTTTTCACAACGAATACCTCCAGTACAATATAAAATAATATTTTTATTTTTATACTTTTGTAAATTATATAATAATGTTGACATTTGTTCTCGAAAATTATTTGCTGGAGTAAATATAATAGCATTATTAAAATGACCTATTTTATATTCATAATAATTTCTTATATCAACAATAATAGTATTATCACTATCTTCTAGCATTATATTTACTTGATAAGCATTTAAATATTTACCTACAGTTATAAAATTTAAAAAATCAAAATTTTTTATACCATCATTTATAATATTTTTTTTATTTATAACTCTTAAAACCCAAAATGCATTTTTTTTATATTCTATTGCTGAATTTATATATAAATTTTTTAATTGAGGATTTAATTTATATAAAAAAAATTTCATCATTTCATAAAAGTAACAAGGAATACTAATTTGTGCATTTATTCCTTCAGAAGAAATATATATTCTTCCAAAAATATCTAAAGTATTAAATAAAATATAAATATTATTACGAAATATTAATGGATCATTAATAAAAAAATATTTATAAAAAGACAAAATTTTTCTTTCTTCATTTTTTTTAAATATAATTTTTTTTAATTCAAAATTAGATTTTCTATTATGTAATAACATAAAATTCCTTAATAATTTATTACCGAAGATCGTAATTAACAAATATATCATAAAATAATATTTGATTTTGCATAAACTGTATTTACCTATTTCGCTACTTCGATATAATAATTTTTTAATATTTTAATTTATTTTAACATAAAATTATTCATTAATAATTATTTAAATTATATAAAAATCAAATATTTTTATAATTTTCTTGACATAAACATAATATTAATAATAGAATTATATTAGTTGTAATAATCCTCTGTAGTTCAGTTGGTAGAACGGCGGACTGTTAATCCGTATGTCACTGGTTCGAATCCAGTCAGGGGAGCCAATAATATAATTATATTATTTTCATTTTTAATAATTTTATATTTATTAGTTTACTTTTTTATGAATATAAATTTAAAAAAACTTCTTAAGATAGAAATTATCAATGAACTTTTATCTATAAAAGATATGATTCGTTGGTCTGCTAGTTGTTTTAGTATATCTAATATATGGTATGGACATGGTCCTAATAATCCTTTAGATGAATCTATTCAGTTAATATTACCTATATTAGGATTACCACCATACACATTAAATAATATATGGGATGCAAAATTAACTTTACAAGAACGTAAATTAATATTTAGATTAGTTTTTAAAAGAATAAAAAATAGAATTCCTATAGTATATTTAACAAATAAAACTTGGTTTTGTGGTCATGAATTATATATTGATCGTAGAGTATTAATACCTAGATCACCAATATCTGAATTAATTAATAATAAATTTAAATTTAATGGATTAAAATTAAAATTTACTCCTAAAAATATATTAGATTTATGTACTGGAAGTGGATGTATTGCTATTGCTTGTGCATATTTATTTCCTAACTCTTATATAGATGCTATAGATATTTCTTTAGATGCTATTAATGTAACTGAATCTAATATTGAATTACATGGTTTAGAAAAACGTATTACTCCTATTCATAGTAATTTATTTGAAAAATTACATACTTCTCATTCTTATGATTTAATAATATCTAATCCACCTTATGTTGATAAAAATGAATTAAATTATTTACCTAAAGAATATTCATATGAACCACAAATAGGATTAATAGCTGAAGATAATGGATTAGATATTATTAATAAGATTATAATAAATTCTTTTTTTTATCTTAAAAAAAATGGTTTTTTAATTTGTGAAGTAGGAGATAAAATGAAATATATCATAAAAAAATATTCTTTTATAAATTTTCAATGGTTAAAAATAAAAAATGGTGGTATAGGAATATTTAAAATAGATCGTAATATAATAGAAAAAATAAGAATAATGCAGAAGAGGTAAATATGTCAGGTAATAGTATTGGAAAAATATTTCGTGTAACTACATATGGTGAATCTCATGGAATCGCTTTAGGATGTATTATAGATGGTTTTCCTCCAGGTATTCCATTAAGAGAAAATGATT
>NZ_CP046224.1:177303-245299 GCF_012562605.1 Enterobacteriaceae endosymbiont of Plateumaris sericea
CATATGGTGAATCTCATGGAATCGCTTTAGGATGTATTATAGATGGTTTTCCTCCAGGTATTCCATTAAGAGAAAATGACTTACAAAAAGATTTAGATAAAAGAAGACCAGGATATTCAAAATATACTTCTCAAAGAAGAGAATTAGATAAGATTAAAATTATGTCTGGAATATTTAATGGTTTAACTACAGGAACAAGTATTGGTCTTATGATAAAAAATATGGATCATAGATCACAAGATTATAATAATATTAAAAATCTTTTTCGTCCTGGACATGCTGATTATACATATGAAAAAAAATATGGTATACGAGATTATAGAGGTGGAGGACGTTCTTCTGCAAGAGAAACAACTATGCGTGTTGCTGCAGGCGCTATTGCAAAAAAATATTTATTTATAAAGTTTAATATTAAAATTAGAGGTTATTTATCACAAATGGGCAATATTATTTGTAATTTTGAAAGTTGGTCAGAAGTAAATAAAAATCCTTTTTTTTGCCCTAATATACATCAAGTACAAAATTTAAAAGATATGATAAATAATTTAAAAAAAATGGGGAATTCTATAGGAGCTAAAATTACTATTATTGTAGAAAATGTACCAATAGGATTAGGTGAACCAGTTTTTGATAAATTAGATGCAGATTTAGCTCATTCTTTAATGAGTATAAATGCTGTTAAAGGAGTAGAAATAGGTGATGGATTTAAGTCTGTAACTACACTTGGTAGTGATTATCGAGATGAAATTAGATCGAATGGTTTTCAAAGTAATCATTCTGGTGGAATTTTAGGAGGAATTAGTACAGGACAAAATATTATTATTAATTTTGCTATGAAACCTACCTCTAGTATTTCTATTTCAGGAAAAACAATAGATATAAATAATAATGAAGTACAATGTACAACACAAGGAAGACATGATCCCTGTGTTGGAATAAGAGCAGTACCTATAGGAGAAGCAATGGTAGCAATAACATTATTAGATCATTTATTACAATATCGTGCACAATGTGCAGATGTTTTATTACAAAATTAATATAGTTGATTTAAATTATTAGTTAAATAATCAGCAATACCAGTTGATGTAGGTATTATACTTTTTTTACCTTTTTCCCATTGAGCAGGACATACTTCACCATATTTTTCATAATGTTTTAAAGCATCAATCATTCTTATCATTTCGTTAATATTTCTACCAAATGGTAAATCATTTACTAATTGATGTCTTATAATACCATTTTTATCTATTAAAAATGAAGCTCTTAATGCAATTCCTAACTTAGGATGTTCAATACCATATTTTTGTTGAATTTCTTTTTTAAGATCAGATACTATTGTAAATTTAATTTTTCCAATTCCTCCTTTTTGAATTGGAGTATTACGCCATGCATTATGAGTAAATTGTGAATCACATGAAATACCTAATATTTTCACATTTCTTTCATTAAAATCATTATAATGATTATTAAATGATATTATTTCAGAAGGACAAACAAATGTAAAATCTAAAGGCCAAAAAAATATAACAGTAATTTTATTTTTAGAATATTCTGAAAAATTAAAATTATCAATTATTGAACCATTATTTAAAACAGCTGAAGCATTAAAATCAGGAGCTTTTTTTGTAACTAAAATCATAATAATTTCCTAAAATTTTATTTGATCAAATATAATTTTTTATGTTATTTTATACAATATTTAGTTATCATTCAATTAATTATTTTTAAATGTAAAAATAATTATAATTTTAATTATTAAGGAATAAAATAGATGAATTTTTTCATTTCTAATATAGAAGCAGCTACACGTAATGAAATACATTCTAAAGATAATATTATTTCTTTATTTATCATGATTTTAATTTTCAGTATAATATGTTATTTATTAATAATTAAACCTCAAAATAAACAAAATAAAGAAAAAAAAAAATTAATAGATTCTCTTTCTAATGGAGATGAAATATTAACAACTGGTGGAATTATTGGTAAAATAATTAAAATTTCAGATTATGGATATATTACTATTTTAATAAATAATAATAATCAAATTATTGTTAAAAAAGATTTTGTTGTTTCAATTATCCCTAAAGGTACTGTAAAAAAATTTTTTTCATAATTTATAATTATCAATAGGAATTTTATTATGTTAAATAAATATTATTGGTGGCAATATGTTCTAATAGTTTTATTTATTATAATTGGGATTATATATTCATTACCAAATATATATAGAGATATTCCTATTATACAAATTAATATTTCTAATAATAATTTTTTAAAAGTAAAAATTTTAGAAAATATTAAAAATCAATTAAATTTTAATAAAATTAATTATAAAAAATATTCGATAAAAAATAATAATATTATTATTGTTTTTAATGATATAGAAAATCAATTACAAGCATATAAAATAATTAAAGAAAATTCTAATAATAAATATATTGTAATAATAAAATTAATTTCCACCATACCAAAATGGTTGTCTTTTTTAAAAGCTAAACCAGTTAAATTAGGATTAGATTTAAAAGGTGGTATATATTTTTTATTGAGAACTAATAATGATTATATTTTTCAAAAATTAAGAGAACAAAATATTACAGATTTAAAATTAATATTAAATAATAAAAATATTCCATTCCAAGTAAAGAGATTAAATAATTTTAATTATAATATTATTTTTAAAAATAATATTATAAGAAATAAAATATTTAATTATTTAAAAAATAAAAATAATAATTTTATTAATTATACTATAATTAATAATGGTTTATTAATTTCTATGAAAAAAAAATGGTTTTTAGAATTAAAAAAATCTATTATAGAAAATAATATAGATGTATTACGTAAACGGGTTAATCAAATAGGTATTTCTGATTCAATAGTACAAAAAAAAGGAATAAATAATATTATTATAGAACTTCCTGGAATGCAAAACCTTTCAGAAGCAAAAGAAATGTTAGGTAGTACAGCAACATTAGAATTTCATTTAGTTAATAATAATATGAATAATATTCAAAGTAAAAATTTTTCTTATTATTTATGGAATAATAAAATTCCTCTTTTTTTAAATAAAAAAATAATAATAGATGGATCAAATATTATTCATTCAAATATTAGTAGAGATGAATATAATCAACCTCAAGTAAATATTTTTTTAGATAAAAAAGGTGGTAATATTCTATCAAAATTTTCTGAAAAACATATTGGAGATGCTCTTGCTACAGTATTAGTAAATTACATAAATAGTGATAAAAAAGATATAAAAGGTAATATTTTACAAAATAAAAAAGAAGAAATAATAAATATAGCTACTATAAAATCAAAATTAAATGATAGTTTTACTATAACTGGATTAAAAAATATAAAAGAAGCAAAAAAATTATCAATTTTATTAAGATCTGGTTCATTAAGTGCACCTATACAAATAATAGAAGAACAAAATATTGGTCCTTCAGTAGGAAAAGAAAATATCAAACAAGGAATAAAAGCTTGTATTATAGGTATTTTAATATGTATTATATTTATGATATGTTATTATAACATATTTGGTATAATTGCGATTATTGCTTTATTTATTAATTTAATTTTTACTATAAGTTTTCTTTCTCTTTTGCCTAGTGCTACTCTAACAATGTCAGGTATTGCAGGAATAGTTTTAACATTAGCTATTGCTATTGATGCAAATGTTTTAATTAATGAAAGAATAAAAGAAGAATTAAATAATAAAATATCTATTCAAAAAGCTATAGATTATGGTTATAAAAAAGCTTTTTCTAGTATTTTTGATGCTAATATAACTACATTAATTACTTCTAGTTTTTTATATAGTTTAGGTTCTAGAGAAATACAAGGATTTGCTATTACTACTTTTATTGGTATTTTAACATCCATGTTTACTTCTATTATTATTACTAGAGCTATAGTAAATATTATTTATGGTGGTAAAAAAATAAAAAAATTGCCTATTTAATAAATTAATAATTTCATTATATATGGAGAATATTAAATAATATGTATTTTTTTTTTTAATAAAATAAAAAAAATTAAACAAAATAAATTTTTATATTATGATTTTATGAAATGGAATAACTATGCTTTAGTTATTTCAACAATTTTAATTGTATCTTCTATAATTATTATATTATATAGAGGTTTAAATTGGGGAATAGATTTTACTGGTGGAACAATAATAGAATTACATTTTAAAAAAGAAATTAATAAATTAAATAATGCTAGATTATTAATTCAAAAATTATATTCTTCAAAAATTGAAATTAATTTAATAAATAACAATCATAATTTAACTATAAAATTACCAAAAAATAAATATATTATAAAAAATAATCAAATAGTTGACCCAAATCTAATACATTTAATTCAAAAATTATATAATCAAAAATGTATAATTAAAAAAACAGAATATATAGGTCCTAACGTAGGTAAAAATTTAATTTTTTCTGGTATTGCTACTATAATGGTTACATTAATAGGTATTTGGATTTATGTAGGTTTTCGTTTTGAATGGTATTTAGCATTTAGTACAGTAATATCTTTATTACATGATTTAATTATTACTATCGGTATAATTTCACTATTTTATATTGAGATAGATCTTTCTATTATTTCTTCGCTTATGTCAATAATTTGTTATTCACTTAATGATAGTATTGTAATTTCAGATAGAATACGTGAAAATTGCTATAAACTAAGGAACAACAAAAATATATATTATATTGTGAATATATCAATTAATCAAACTTTCAAAAGAAGTATTATTACTTCATTGACAATACTAACTATGATATTTATTTTATATATTTTTGGAGGTATTATATTAAGTAATTTTTCTTTAATTATGTTTATAGGTGTAATTTTTGGAACTATATCTTCTATATATATAGTATCATCTATAGCATTAAAAATGGGTATGAATATCAATTCAATGATTGATTATAATAAATAATAATTGTAATTATTATTTATTTAAAAAAATAAATTAACTTTTTTATTAATTATTTTAAAATTAGATAATAATTTAAAATTATTAATTTTTATAGTTTACTATTATTATAATAGCTTAATAATTGATTAAATATTCTTAATACTGTATACTGTAAAATTTTTATTTTTACATAAAATATGAATTTGTTTTTTTTTTTTAAATAATTTAAAATATGGTAAAAAATTATTTGCAACAAAACGAAGTTCTCCACCATATTTTAAATATTTTTTTACATTATAAATAATTTTATAAATTATATCTAAAGAATAATTTAATCCTACATGAAAAGGTGGATTAGATATAATTAAATCAAATTTTTCATTAATATTAGAATATACATCACTAGGAAATACATATGTATTTTTAATATTATTTACAAGTATTGTTTTTTTACTTGAAGTAATAGCATTAGAATTAATATCTATTGAAAATAATAAATATTTTTTATTTGTAGTACCTCCTATTATTGTAGAAATAATACCAGAACCACAACCAATTTCTAATATTTTACCTTTTATATTATTAGGTTTAATAGTAGAAATTAATAATTCACTACCATAATCTAATTTATTTGAACTAAATACACCAGGTAAACTATTAATAATATAATTTTTATAATAATAATTTATCCAATAAAAATTTTTATTAAAAAATATTTTTTTATTTAATAAACCATAATAAATACTACATTTTCTTGCGCTAATAATTTTATTAAAATTTATGTTATTAAATTTTTCTATATTTTTTATTTGATTAATTCCGCTATTATTTTCTCCTATTATATAAATATCGCTATTTATTGATAAAATAGATAATATATTTTCTAATAAAAAAATTGATTCACTTTTATTTTTTAACCAAAAAAATAAAAGTGTATTAAATTTATTTATTAGTAAATTATCAACTAAATCATAATGTACTTTATTTTTTAAAAATTTTTTTAACCATATATAATAATCATATTGATGAGTATTAACAAAACTAATATAAGTCTTTAAATAAATTGGTATCGAATCTCTAATATTACCAGAAAAAATTACATTACGATTTATAAATTTATTTTTAAATTTATATAAAATATACTTACTAATAGGTAATAATTTAAACATAAATTTATATTAAATTTTACACTTTTTTGTATAAAATTTTTTATCTTCCCAAGATAACATTGTTAATTTATTACCCCAACAACAACCAGTATCTAATCCCATTATATAAGATGGTGTATATCTACCATTTAAAGACGACCAATGTCCAAATAATATTGTATATTTTTTATATATGTCATTTGATATTAAAAACCATGGTTTTAATAATTTAGATACATTTTTAGGTTCTTCTTTTATCGTCATTTCTAGTGTTCCATCTGGATAACAATATCTCATTTTTGTTAATGAATTTATAATAAAATTAAAACGTTTAAATCCTGTAAGTTTATTATTATTCCAATCATTGGATTGATATTTTTTATTAGACATGTAAGAAAAGAAAATTTTATTATTTTTACTTATTAAAATATTTTCTACTTCACTTGAAACAGATTTTATTATATCAATATTATTCCATTGTGGAGTAATACCTGCATGTGTCATTATAATTTTTTTTTCTTCATCTATTTGAACTAAAGGTTGATATTTTAACCAATTGTCAATAATAATAGAAATTTTTTTATTTGATAATAATTCTAATATTTTTTTATCATATATAGTACCCGTATGTATTATACCTGAATATAAAGCTAATAAATATAAATCATGATTACCTAAAACTAACCTTATAGATTCTTGAAAATTATATAAATAAAATAACATTTTTTCAGAATCAGGACCACGAGCAATAATATCTCCAGTCAACCATAATTTATCTTTTTTATGATTAAAATTAACTTTGTTTAATAAAGATAAGAATTCATTATAATAACCATGAATATCTCCAATAATATAAGTAGTCATATAAGTTCTGTTGTATTTAAATTAATGAATATAAGTTTTAATTGCTAAACGAAATACAGGAATATCTACATAAAAAATATTACTATTTTCATCTATCATAATATAATGTCCTTGCATTGTACCAATAGGTGTTTCTAAAATAGTCCCACTAGTATATTTAAAATTATTTCCAGGTTTTATATAAGGTTTTTTACCTATAACTCCTTCACCATGTATTTGAATTTCTTTACCATTACCATTTGTTATTATCCAATAACGACTTATTAATTGTAATAATTTTTTTCCTAAATTATTAATAGTAATAGTATATGCAAAAACATAACGATTAGATTTAGGAATAGATTGTGATTCTATATAAATACTATTTACTTTTATATAAACTTGAGATAATGATTTCATAGTTTATATCCTTTATAAAGAATAGTTATTTAATTCTAAATATTGAGCTAATTGACAATATTCTGATATTGAAACATTTTCAGCCCGAATTTTATAGTCTATACCAAATAGATTTAATTCGTCTACAGAAAATAAATCTTTTAAACTATTACGTAATATTTTTCTTCTCATACTAAAAGCTTTTTGTACTACTTTTTTTAATAAATAAATATTATTTAATTGATAAGGTTTTTTTGTATAAGGTTTCATATATACCATATTAGAAAATACTTTAGGAATAGGATAAAAAGATTTTGGATGTATTTCGATTAGAGGTTTTATTTTACAATAAAATTGTGCCATAATACTTAAACATCCATAATCTTTTTCACTAGTATTAGCAGTTAAAGTATTTACAACTTCTTTTTGCATTATAAAATTCATATCTTTTATATTATTTATATAATTATTAAATAAATAAAAGATTAATTTAGTAGAAATATTATAAGGTAAACTACCAAAGATACGTAATTTTTCTTTATATTTTTTAATTAAAAGATTAAAATTAAATTTTAAAGCATTATCTAAATAAATTTTAACTTTAGATTCTATAATTTGTTTATTATACATTAAATAATGTACAAAATTTTTATCTATTTCAATAACAGAAATAAAATTATTATATTTTATCATAGGAATAGTTAATGCACCTAATCCTGGTCCTATTTCTACCATTAAATTAGAAAATTTAGGATTAATAATAGAAATAATTTTATTAATAATATCTTTATCCTTTAATAAATGCTGTCCATATTTTTTTTTAAGAAAAAATTTCATTTTATATTTTCTAATATATTTATATAAAATAAAATTTTAATAAATAATTTAGTTTTTATCAATTAACATTATTCAAATATATTTTTATTATTTAACATATTATTTATATATACTCCACTTAAATATGTAAAAAACCAATGATTTAATTCTAGAAAAAAATTTTTTTCCATAATTATCTCTTTTGCTTTTTGTTCAAAAAAAGATTCTTTTTTTGAACAATCTTTTATATTTATTAGTTTTAATAAATAAAAACCATCAGATTGTTCAATAACAGAACTAATTTCATTTATTTTTAAATTATTAATAATATTTTGTATATCAAAAGAAAAATTTTCTAAAGGAATCCATTTATTATTTATTTTAGATTGTATTAATTTATTTTCTGAAGAAAATAAATTAATTGCTTTCTCAAATTTTATTTTTTTTAAAATAATAAGATTACGAATATTATTGATTTTTTTTATTAATAATTTTTTAGTTAAATTATTTTTTTTTATAAAAATAAATTTTATTAAAACTTTTTTTTGTAAATTATTTTGAATTTTTAAATTATTAATTTTTAGTAAATAAAATCCTGAATCTAAATATATAGGACCTATTATATCTTTTATATTTACTGAATCTAAATAATTAATAAATTTATCTGGTAAAAGATCTTTTGATTTCCAACCTAACTCTTGTTTCTGAATATTGTTTCTATTGTAAAAATTTATATCTTTTTTATATAAAGTAAAATTAATATTTTTTAATTTATTAATGAGTACTTTAGCTAAAAATAATTTTTCATTAAAATTTTTTTTTATTGGTATATAAAAAATAGTAATATTATACTGTATTTTTTTTTTATTCTGAATATATAATAAATTTTTTAAATAATTTACTTCTTCATCAAAAATAATTGTTTTATTTTTTATTTCTTCAAATTTAATTAAATTAATAATTAATTCTTTTTTTATAAAATTATAATATTCTTCATAATTTATTTTATTATTTATAAGTTCTTTATTAAAAATATCTACATTAATATTAAAATTTTTTATTGTATTAATAATAATATTATCAATATTATTATCTGGTATATAAATATTATAATTATTACTTATTTGTAAAAAAATATTATTAAGAAATAAATTTTTAATACATTCTGTATTTATGATATTAAAATCAGTAAGTAGATATTTATTGTTTTGATTATTAAATAAATTCATTAAATTATAAATATCTTTTTTTGTAATCATGTCATCGTTAATAACAATTCCTATTTGATCAATATTTTTAAATGATGCATAAACATTATTATAATATACAAAAAAATATAAAATCATAATTAATATTAATTTTTTAATTCTCATTTTTTTTCCATTTTTAATAAAATTTTAATTAAAAAATTTTATTTTATATTATAATAAAATATTTAATTAAATAATATTATTTTAAATATTTATTATATAATATAATATAAAATATATTATAAATAGTAATATTTATCTATAATATATTTTTATTAAATAAAATTGTAATTTTTTCATATATTTATTGAGGAGTATATGTTTTATTGGGGTAGATTAATTGGTTTTTTTATTAGTATAATATTTGGACATAGTCTTTCTAACATATTACTTGCTATTTTTATTGGTTCTATAATAGATAGAATAAATGAAATGTATAGTAATAATCAATATTTTAATAATGAAAAAATAATAAAAAATTTATACTTCCAAACTACTTTTGAAGTTATGGGTTATGTAAGTAAATCTAAAGGTTTTATTAGTATAAAAGATATTAAAATGACTTTAAGTTTGATGAAAGAAATGAATTTAAATAAAAAAGATATTTTATTTGCACAAAATTCATTTAAAAAAGGAAAACAAAATGATTATCCTTTAATAAATAAATTAAATAATTTATATGAAATATCATTTGATAAAAATAATAATTTATTAGATAAATTTATAGAAGCTCAAATAAAAATAGCATTTATAAATGATTATCTAAATAATAAAACAAAAAAAATATTATTTACAATATTTAATGAATTAAATATACCTGAAGAAAAAATTAAATATTTTATAAATAAATTAATTATAAATCATTCAGTAAAAAAATTTTTTTTCAAAGATTTTTTTAAATATTATAAATATAATTATAATAACTATTATTATAATTATTTTGATAATTTTAATTTTTATAATAATGATGATTATTATCAAGATTATAATTATTTTAATCAAGATTATAATAATAATTATAAACAAGACGATAATAATCAATTAAATATTGATAAAGCATATATAATATTAGGAGTTAATAAAAATGATAGTATGTTAAAAATTAAAAGATCTTATAGAAAATTAATGAGTAAATATCATCCAGACAAATTAATATCAAAAGGATATTCTTCAGAAATTTTAGAAAAAGCTAAAGTAAAAACACAGAATATACAAGCAGCATATAATATTATAAAAAATAAAAAATTTCATTAAGTAAAAAGTTTAATATAATTAACCTTCAATTATAACAATTGCACAAACATATTTTTTTTCATCAGATAATGAAACATGAATGTTTTTATATTGCATTTTTTTTGCAATATTTAATGCTTGATGAAAGAATTTTAATTCTGGTTTACCATATTTATTATTATATAATTCAACTTGATTAAAAAATATACCATTAGTAAATCCAGTATGTAAAGCCTTTACAGCAGATTCTTTAATTGCAAATCTTTTTGCTAAATAATAAATATTATCTTTATCATTATTTTTAATATAAAAATTCCATTCATTAATAGAAAGAATTTTATGTGCAAAACGATTTTTAAATTTATAAAAAATCTTTTTAATTCTTTTAATTTCTACAATATCAATTCCTATTCCAATAATTTTCATATTAAATAAAATTTTTTATTAATTAATAAATTAAAATAAATATTTTAAATTATTTTAATTTAATTTTTATTTTTATAGAAATTTGTTTATTTAAAAAAATTTCTATATCATTTTTAGACTTACTTATAATAAATTTTAAAATTCTAGCATTTTTACCTATTAATATTTTTTTTTGACTTATTTTTTTAACATATAATAATATGTTTATATTATTTGTAAAAGTTTTTGAACTTATAATAAATGGCTCTACTTTTATTTTTATTATATAAGGAATTTCATTATGAATATATTTTAAAATATATTTTCTTATTATTTCAGAAATAATTAATTCTTTAGTTTGATTTGTAATATAATTTTTTGGAAAAAAATGATATTTATTAGGTAATATTTTAAATATAATTTTATGAATATTACTAATATATAATTTATTTTTTGCTGAAATCATAATTAAATCAATAAAAGATATTTTATTTTTAATAAAATTAATATGTGGTAATAATATTGTTTTATTAGAAATTTTATCTATTTTATTAATTATAATTATGATTGGAATAGAAAAATTATTAATAATTTTTATTATTTTTTCTTCTATATCATTCCATTTATTTCTATCTAAAACAAATAAAATTATATCAAAATTTTTATTTATGAATAAATTATGGGTAATATTATTTTTATTTATAAAACCAGGAGTATCAATATATTCAATTTGATAATTATTATAATTATATATTCCAGTAATATTAAAATAAGTAGTATTTATTTTATGAGATGTAATAGCAATTTTTTTTTCTACTAATTGATTTAATAAAGTAGATTTTCCTACATTAGTTCTACCTAATATTAGAACTCTACCAAAATAAAAAGATATTATTTTATCCAATTAAATTACCACCTATTTTATAAATTAAATTCCTAATTTTATTAATGCTTGTTCTGCTGCTGATTGTTCTGCTTTACGACGACTAGAACCTATTCCTGTTATTATTTCTGATATACCATTAATTTTACATTGAATAGTAAATTTTTGATTATGAACTTCACCATTAATTTGTAATATAAAGTAATATGGTAATGGAAGATGTGATCTTTGTAAATATTCTTGTAATTTTGTTTTAGGATCTTTTTGATTATTTCCTGGAATTATTTTTTTTAATCTTAATTTATACCATTTTAATATAATTTTTTCTACAATATTAATATTACTATCTATACAAATACTACCAATTAAAGCTTCCATAGTATCTGCTAAAATAGATTCTCTATTATATCCTCCATTTTTTAATTCTCCTGGTCCTAATAATAAATATTCACCTAATGTAAATTCTCTAGCAATACTAGCTAATGTATTACCTCTAACTAAAGTAGCTCTCATACGACTCATATTACCTTCATTTACATTAGGAAATTTATTATATAATTCTTTAGCAATAATATAACTAAGTATAGAATCACCTAAAAATTCTAATCTTTCATTATGTTTACTACTTGCACTACGATGAGTTAAAGCTTGATATAATAAATTTTGATGGTTAAAAATATAACCTAACTTTTGTTGTAATTTATTCATCATAATAAAATTCACATAATCATATTCTTAATTTTATATAAAAAATAATATTATTTAATTTTTTTAATTCTATAAAGACGCATTTTAGTTGGCAATTTATTTTCTTTTTTATCTAAACTCATCCAAATAAAAACAGCTTTACCTAATAAATATTTTTTATTTACAAATCCCCAATAACGACTATCATAACTATTATCACGATTATCTCCCATTACAAAATAACTATCTAAAGGTACTATCCATGTATAATTATTTTGATTTTTTTGATGATATATTTTTAAGGATTCTTCAATTATTTCAGGAGAAAATAAAACTTGATGAGATAGATTATTAATCTTTTCTGTATATTCAAATAATTTTAAACTTCCATAAATATATTGATTTAATTTTTTTTTCTTTAAATGTTTATTATTTTTAATAAAAATTTGAAAATAATTACTTCTTTTTAAATGATTATATTCAATAATAAAATTATTTTTTATATTATTGTTATTTGCAGGATATAAAATAATTTGTTTATTTTTTGTATTATATATAATTTTATCTCCTGGTAATCCTATAACTCTTTTAATATAATTTACTTTAGGATTTTTAGGAAATTTAAAAACAATAATATCTCCTCTTTGAGGGTTTTCATTATTTATAATGAAATTATTATTAAATGGATTTTTTATCCCATAAACAAATTTATTTACTAAAACAAAATCTCCTATAAGTAAAGTAGGCATCATTGATGATGAAGGTATATAAAATGGTTCATATAAAAAAGAACGAATTACAAATACTAATAATATAATAGGAAAAAAAGATCCTATTTCTTTTTTCCAAAATTCTTTTCGTGTATCAAGATTATAAAAACATAAATTTTTAGTATATTTTTTCATATAAAAATTATATAAGATTTTAATCTTATAGAAAAACCACATAAAACCTGTTATTAACATACTAAAGATTAGTATTGATTGAAATATATTATTGTTCATATTGTCCATAGTAATAATAGTAATAAATAATTTATTTTGTTATTTTTAATACAGCTAAAAAGACAGTAGCAGGTAATAAAACATTACCAATAATTTTCATCTTTTTTTTACCTTCTTTTTGTTTTTGAATTAATTTTTTTTTACGACTAATATCTCCTCCATAACATTTTGCTATAACATTTTTTCTAAGTTGCTTAATAATAGAACTAGCAATAATATTTTTTCCTATAGCTGCTTGTATTTTAATATCAAATTGTTGTCTAGGAATAAGCTTTTTTATTTTTTCTACTAATAAATTACAATAATAATAAATTTTATTTTTATAAGTAATAGTAGTTAAATCATCAACTCGTTTTTGATTAATTAATATATCAACTGATACTAAATTAGATTTTTTAAATTTAATAAAATGATAATTTAATGATGCATAACCACTAGATATTGACTTTAAATAATCAAAAAAATTAATTATAACTTCTAACATAGGTATTTCATATATTAATAATACTTGATTAGCATGATAAATCATATCAATTTGTATTCCATTTTTTTCTGAACACAATTTCATAATATTACCAATATATTTTATAGGAGATAAAATATTACATTTAGCTATTGGTTCTCTTAATTCTTTAATTTTATTTATATGAGGAAATTTAGATGGATTATCTGCATAAATAATATTATTATCTACAGTTTCTATTTGATATTTTACTGTAGGTATAGTAGTAATAATATTAATATTATATTCACGTTCTAATCTTTGTTGTATAATTTCCATATGTAATAAACCTAAAAAACCACATCGATATCCAAAACCTAATATATTAGAATTTTCTGGTTCAAAAAATAATGAAGCATCATTTAAACTTAATTTTTTTAATGCAGTACTAAATAAATTATAATTACTTGAAGTAGTAGGAAATAAACCGGCATATACTTGTGGTTTAATTTTTTTAAATCCTGATAATATACTTTGAGATGGATTAGAATCTAATGTTATTGTACTTCCTATTGGAAGTTCATTTATATTTTTTACACCACAAATTATCCAACCAACTTCTCCACAATTTAATTTTTGTAATTCTATTTGTTTAGGAGTAAAAATACCTAGTTTTTCTACAAAATATTTTTTTTTTGTATTCATAACTATGATTTTATTTCCTTTATTAATTTTCCCATTTTTAATTCTAATTAACGATACTACTCCTAAATAATTATTAAACCAAGAATCTATAATTAATGCTTGTAAAGGAAAAGAGGATTTTCCTAATGGAAATGGAATTTGTTTTACTAATTGTTCTATTATTTCTATAATACCAAATCCTGTTTTAGCAGAACATTGTAAATTTAATTCTGATTTAATTCCTATAATTTCTTCTATTTCTTTTCTAACTTTTTTTACATCAGCATTAAATAAATCAATTTTATTAATAACAGGTAAGACTTTTAAACCCATATTCATAGCAATATTACAATTAGATAAAGTTTGTGCTTCAACACCTTGTACTGCATCTACTAATAATAGAGCACCTTCACATGCAGACAAAGATCTAGATACTTCATAAGAAAAATCTACATGTCCAGGAGTATCAATAAAATTTAATTTATATATATTTTTATTTTTTGACTGATAATTTAAAGTTACACTTTGTGCTTTTATTGTAATACCTCTTTCTTTTTCTAATTCCATAGTGTCTAATACTTGAGACTTCATTTCTCTATTAGATAAACCACCACATAATTCTATTAAACGATCTGCAAATGTAGATTTACCATGATCTATATGAGCAATAATGGAAAAATTTCTTATATTTTTCATAAAATTTTTTTTGTATATTATTAATATATAAAATAATAATATAAAAATTATTATTTTTTAATTTTAATTCCTTTATATATAAGTAAAGCATTACTATCTAATTTTCTCTTTCTAAATTTTTCAAATAAAATTAAAGGATTTTTAATACTACATTGAGATAAAAAATTATCTAAAAATTTTTTTCCTATAATTTTATTAAATAAGTTATTTTCTTTAAAATATAAAAAAGAATCTGCAGCTAATTGTCCTGACCATAAATAACTATAATAACCAGCTGCATATTCTCCTGAAAATATATGATTAAAAATATTTATATATTTATTCCAAGATGGAATAGGTGTGATTGAAATTAAACTAGATCTAATTTCATACATTAAATCTAATATTTGATTATTATCTTTTTCTGGATTAAATTCATTATGTATTCTAATATCAAACAAACTTAATTCGATTTGTCGTATTATAGATAAAGCAGCATTATATTTTTTAGATTGAACTAATTTATCTATAATATTTTGTGGCATAATTTTATTAGTTTGATAATGACTAGAAATTAAAGAGATAACTTCTGGTTCCCAACACCAAGATTCCATAAATTGACTAGGAAATTCTGCTATATCAAAATTGATTCCATTTATACCAGAAATATTAGGTATATTAATTTTAGTTATAATATGATGTAATGCATGACCAAATTCATGAAATAACGTTATAACATCATTATGTGTTAATAAAGAAATATTATTAATTGGATGAGAAAAATTACAATTAATATAAGCTACTGGATATTGTAGTATATTATTAAATTTTATTATTCTAGATTGACAAATATCCATCCAAGCTCCATTTCTTTTATTTTTACGAATATATAAATCAAAATATATACTTCCATATAATTCATTTTTATCATTAAAAACATCAAAAAAATATACATTATTATTCCAAACATTAACTTTTCTTTTTTTAAAAATTAAACCAAAAACTTTATTTATAATTTTAAACATTCCATTCATAACATAAAGTAATGGAAAATAAGAACATATAATGTTATCGTTAATACCATATAAATAATGTTTATATTTTTCTATATAAAATGTTGTGTCCCATGGATTTATTTTAATTAAATTATATTTTTTTTGAATAAATTTTTTTAAATTATATATCTCTTTTTTTGCTTGGTCATAAGAACATTCGACTAAATTTTTAAGAAAAAATAAAATTTCATTTACATTTTTAGCTGATTTATTTATAAGAGATTTTTCTGCATAAGAATTATATCCTAATAAATTAGCTAATTTATAACGTAATTTTAATTCTTTAATTATAATAGGAAAATTATTCCAATTATTTTTTCCATCTTGATCTGATGCTCTAGTGTTGTAAGCATAATATAATGTTTTTCGAATTATTTTATTTTCACAAAATTTCATTATTGATGAATAAATTGGCATATCTAAAGATAATAAATATCCTTTTTTATTTTCTTTTTTAGCGTTATTTTTAATTAAATTAAGAATATTATTAGAAATCCCTTTTAATTCTATTTTAGAAACAATATTTAATTTCCAATTAACAATACTATCAAATATATTATTATCAAATTTAATGTTTAAATAAATTAACTCTTTTATAATTTTTGCATATTTTTGCTGATTGTTAAGAGGTAATAAAATACCTGATGATTCAAAATCACGTATAATATTATTAATAGATTTTTTTTCCATATTATTTAATAAATTAAATTTATTTTTTTTTATAAATATATAAGCATCATATAATTTTTTGTGCTGTTTTATCCATAAATGATATTTAGTAACAATTTTAATAAAAACATCATATATTTTTCGTAATTCAATATTATTAACTACATAATTTAAATGATTTATTAATGAACATATACGATTAAAATTTTCATCTAATTCTAAAATTGGTTGACAAAAATTTTTCCAATTATAATTTTTTTTATAATTTTTTAAGAATTTAGTTATTAATAATTTATTATCATCAATATTTTTTCGAATAGCAGGAATTATAAATTTATATTTAATTTTATTAAATGGAGGTAAAATAAAATTTTTAAGAAGAGGATTATTCATAATAAGATCTCTATTAAATACTAAATAGTAAAGTTATTTATTAAATAAATTATTAATATACTTTTAGTTAAATTATTTTAAATAATACATTATATCATCTATATTATTTTAAAATAAATTTTGTCTTATTATTTCAAATAAAAAAATTCCAGTAGCAACAGAAACATTTAAAGAATCAATATTATTAAATAATGGTATATTTAATAATATATCACAATTATTTTTTATAATAGGACGTATACCTTTATTTTCTGAACCCATAATTATACATATTGGAAAATATATTTTATTATTATAAATAGTATTTGTGCTTTTATTATCAGCACCTATTATAGTTATATTATTATTTTTTAATAGATTAATTATTTCAACTAAACTATTTACAAATATAATTGGTAATGTTTCTGATGTTCCACAAGATACTTTTTTAACTGTTGAATTTAATGTTGATGAATGATGTTTAGGTAAAATAATAATGTTAACTTTAGCTGCTACTGCAGTTCTTATACATGCTCCAAGATTATGTGGGTCTGTAATCCTATCTAATATTAAAATAAATGGTTTTTTAAATTTTTTAATAATTTTTATTATATCGTTTTTATGATATTTAATTGTTTTAAAAAAAATTATACCTAATATTCCCTGATGTACATGATTATTAGTTTTTTTATCTAACCACTGTCTTGTTGTTTTACAATATGGAATATTATATTTTTTAATATTAATAAGTATTTCTTTTAATTTATTATTAATTTTTTTATTATTTAAAATATAAATTTTTTTAAATAATTTTGGATTATTTTTCAAAAGGTTTATTATAGGATAAAATCCAAAAATAATATCTTCCATATAATATAATTTATTTTAATATTTTAAATTAATTATATCATTTTAAAAAATAAAAAAAAAGATATAGATTATATTAATTTCATATATAATTTATAATTATATATGAAAATAATAATAAAATTACTAACTATATTTTCATTTTAATAAACATAATTATAAAAAATTATCTAAAATAATGACATTATTTCGATCTGGTCCTGTAGAAATGATACTTATATTAATATTTGTTAATTCTTCTATTCTTTTAATATAATTAAAAGCTGCTTGAGGTAAATTTAATATATTTGTAATACCACATGTATTTTCTTTCCATCCTGGATGTGTTTCATAAACTGGTTTTATATAATTCCAATCTTCTTTTTTTATAGGTAAATTAAAAATTTTTTTACCTGAAGGAGTTATATAAGCAATACATAATTTAATAATATCTAAACCATCTAAAACATCTAATTTAGTTAAACAAAGACTACTTAAAGAATTAATGATTATAGCTTTTTTTAATAGATTTATATCTAACCAGCCAATACGACGTTTTCTTCCAGTTGTTGAACCAAATTCTTTTCCTTTATTACTTATATGTACTTTATATTTATCAAATATTTCTGTAGGAAAAGGACCTGAACCTACTCTAGTAGAATAAGATTTAACTACTCCTAAAATATAATCTATGTGTAAAGGACCTATTCCAGTACCAGTCATTACACCACCAGCTATAGTATTAGAACAAGTAACATAAGGATAAGTTCCATGATCAATATCTAAAAATGTACCTTGTGCTCCTTCAAAAATAATTTTTTTATTATTTTTTCTAGCTTTATATAAAAATTCACTAACATCTATAGAAATTTTTATAATATTTTCTGATATATCTAATGTATTTTCTAATATTTTTTTATAACTTACAGGATTATTTTTATAAAAATGAACTAATTGAAAATTATAATAATCAATAATTAACTTTAATTTTTTAGCAAAAATATCTTTATTAAATAAATCATCTATACGTAATGCATATCTAGATATTTTATCTGTATATGCAGGACCTATACCTTTTCCTGTTGTACCTATTAATTTTTTTTTGAGAAAATTTTCTTGCGCTAAATCCATAGCAATATGATATTCTAAAATTAATGGACACATAGCAGATAAAAATAATCTATTTTTAATTTTAATATTTAAATTTTCTAATTCTTTTATTTCTTTTAAAAGATTATTAGGAGATATAACTACCCCATTACCTATAATAGTTTTAACATTATTATGCATAATTCCAGAAGGAATTAAATGTAAAATAATTTTTTTTTTATTAATTATAATTGTATGTCCTGCATTATTTCCTCCTTGATAACGTACAACATAATTAACATTTTTACTAAGTAAATCTATAACTTTTCCTTTTCCTTCATCTCCCCACTGAACACCTAATATAATAATATTTTTATTCATAATAATAGAATTATTAATTAATAAATTATATTTTATCATTTTAAGTTTTAAAGTAAATCATTTACTGTAAAAAATGTATAATAATTATTATTAATTACGAATATTTTATATTAAAATTTTAAATTTTATTTAATAGATATTATATTTTTATTATTTATCTAATATTAATTTTTTTCATGATTATATGATAAAACATATTTTTTAATATCTTTAGATAAAGAAATTTTTTCAATTCTAACATCAACAATCTCTATTCCTATTTTACGCATATTATTAATAATAGTTTGATTATTATTTTGAAAAATTAAATTTGAAATAAAATTTTTTTTAAAATTTTTAATTTGATTATTATCATAACTTGATATTTTTTTTTTTAAAAAATTACCAGAATAATTAAAAATATTTTGAATATTATATTGATCAATATCTAATTGTAATTTATCACTTAATTGTTTTTTAAGTATAATTTCAGTATGAATTAAATTTCCTTTTGTTACTAAATAATAAAGTTTATAATTTATTATTTTCCATATGATATAAACATGAATTACTAAATCTTGTTTATCTTTTAAAATAAATCTTTCAACTATAAAATTAGTATTTATTAATCCAGAATTTAAAATTTTGATTGTATTTAATAATTGAATTTTAAAATGTAATCCTGGTTTATATACAGTAGTAATATTATTATATGAATTAATACCTACATATCCTTCATTAATAATGAATACAGATAAATATAAAAAATTTAATATAATAATTAATAAATAAATAAAACATTTACCCATTTTAATTTCTTTTAATAAAATTAGATTTATATAAAATATTTTAAATAAATTATTTTTTATTTAAAGTTTTATTTTTATTATTTTAATATTAAATGTTTTTTTATAATTTTAAATTATATAAAAATAATATTTTATTAAATTTTTCTTTTAATTTATTAATATAAATTAAATTTTATATAATTTAAAATAATCTATTATAAATTAAATTTATTTTTATATTTTAAAATATATTTTTATATAGAATTTTTATTCTATTCATATCTATTTCAATTTTTTTTAAAAAAATATTATTGAATAATTTTTAATCTTCTTTAGGAATATTAATGTTTTCAATATAAACATCTAAAATATTAATACCAAAATTATATTTTTTTATTATTAATTGTAATTTATTTTTAATTTCATTACTTATTATATTATTGTTTTTAGTTAAAATATAATTTATTGTTAAATTACCTATTACTTCATTTAAAACACTATTAATAGATTGTTTAAAACTATATAATAAATCATTATTAGAAAATGTGTATACTAATGGATCATAAATTTTATATTCTACCATTATTTTTATATTAACTAAATTTAAGTCTGCAGTTAACAATATACTATCTGTCATAATTTGCTTTACAGAAAATGTATCTACAAAATAGATTTTATCTAAAAAAGTATATTTCCAATGTAAACCTGGAGAAACTATATTATGTATTTTACCTAATCTAAGAATAATACCTTGACCTGTATTTTTAATTATGTAAAATCCATTAATAAAAAAATATAGACAAATTAATAATAAAGAAATTAAAAAATATTTTATTTTTTTTTTATCAGAATTATTTTTATTCATATTACTTTAATTGTTATTTAAAATAAAAATTATATTTTTTATATAATTCTATTAATTTATAGAAAATATATAATTGTTTATATCATAATTTTAATTAATTATAAAATTATTTTTATAAGAGTAAAATATTTATTTAATTATAATTAAATAAATATTTTATTTATAACTTTTGCTATAGAATTATATGCAAGATCTAAATCTTCACTATTTAACCAATGTATATTATTCCAATTTCTAAGCCATGTTAATTGTTTTTTAGCTAAATGACGTGTAGATAAAATTATTTGATTAATCATATCTGTATAATTTATTTGATTTTGTATATAAGAATACATTTGTTTATAACCAATACAACGCATTGAAGGAAAATTCATTTGTAATTTTTTATTATATAAAAGATTTCTTACCTCTAATTCGAATCCAAATTGAAACATTTTCATTAATCTCATATTTATAGCATCATATAATTTTGTACGGTTATAATAAGTTATTCCAAATTGATATATTTTATAAGGAATTTTATTCCTTTTAATTTTAATAAGTTTGCTTAACGGTTGTCCTGTTAAAAAAAATACTTCTAATGCTCTTAAATTTCTTTGTAAATCAGAAGGATGAATTTTATTTGCAGAACATAAATCTATTTTATTTAACATATCATGTAAAGATTTATATTTATTATTCTTAATTTTACTAATAATTCTATTACGTATTTGAATATTAGTAGATGGTAATGGAGAAATAGGATCAATTAATTTTTTATAATAAAACATACTTCCACCAACTAATAATGGTATTTTCCCTTTTTTTATAATTTTTTTAATAATTATTAAAGAATCATGATAAAAATCAAATACAGAGTAATATTCATATGGTTCTTTAATATCAATTAACCAATGTTTTGTATAAAAAAAATCTTTTTTATTTGGTTTAGCAGTACCTATGTCCATTCCTTTATATATTAAAGAAGAATCTACACTTATTAATTCAATGGGAAAATTTTTAGATAATTTCATTGCTAAATTAGTTTTACCTGAAGCTGTAGTACCCATTAAAAATATTACTGGTGGTAATTTATTATTCATATAATATATTATTAAAATTTATTGGATGAAATAATTTTGTAATTGAAACAATATTATTTTCAGAATTTAATAATTCAAATTCCATTAATAAATCAATTATGTTGAAATAACTCCATATTTTTTTTATATTTACTATATATTTAATAATCCATTTTAATAGTTCTTTTAAAGATAAATCATGTTTAATTAAATAATATTTAAATAAACATTTAAAAAAAATTTGCATTTCAATATTTAATAATAAAGATGGTATAGATATTAATTTAAATTTATATTTATCTAATTTATTTATAAAAAAATTAAACCCTAAAATTTTTAATGTTTTTTTTAACTTAATTAAAATATCTAATTCTTCTTTTATTAATTTTATTTGTATATTTAAATATATAATTTCAATGTTATTTTGATTCTTTAAATAAAATTTATATTTCATATTTAATAATAAAAATTCTATTTTTTTTACAGAAATATAAAATAAAATATTATTTTTTTCAATTATAATCCAAGTATTTTTTACTATTGTTCTTAATATACCAAAATTTTTAAAATAAAATAAAGGAATATTCTTTAATGAAATTAATTTTTTTTTTTTAATTTTATTAAATAAAATATCATTATAATGTATATCTAAATTTTTAAAAATTTCATTATTTAATTTATAATTTTTTTCATAATTATGATTTTTTTGATTTTTATCAATAAGACTATTTTTATAAAATGATGAGTAATTTAATATACTTTTATGAAAAAAATTATAAATTAATTCTACTTGATAAAAATTTACATCTTTTTTTTGAGGATGTATATTAAGATCAATATTTTTTGGTTCTATTTCTAAATAAATTAAAAATGATTGATTATAATAAAAACCAAATTTAATTTTACATATTTCTTTAATAATATGATTAATGAATTTATTATTAATAATACGATTATTAATATAAAAATATTTTTTTATATTATTTGAATAATATTTACTTTGAGGTAAAGTAATCCAACCAAACAAATTCATTGTATGATAATTTGAGTTTATTTTTAATGATTGTTTAATAAAATCTTTACCACATATATTTGTTATTCTATCAATATAAGAAATATTATTTTCTACTTTAGGAAAATTGTAAATAATTTTATTATTATATATAAACTTAATACCTATATTTAATCTCATTAAAATTACAGATTTAACAATATTTTTAATATGTAAAAATTCTATATTATTATTAAAGATAAATTTTCTTCTTACTGGAATATTATAAAAAAGATCTAATACTTCTATTGTTGTTCCTACAGAATTTGGTGATGGTTTTAAATAAATTATATTATTATCCATACCTTCTGTATATATTTCCCAAGCTATTTTTTGATATGTTGTTTTTGAAATAATTTTTATTCTAGATACATTTTTAATACTAGTTAATGCTTCTCCTCTAAAACCAAAACTTTTAAAACATTCTAAATCATCTAAATTTTTTATTTTACTTGTTGCATATTTTTTAAAACATAATAATAAATCATCTTTAGACATCCCAATTCCATTATCATTAATTTTAATTAATTTCATTCCTCCTTTTTCAACATATATATTGATTTGAGATGATAAAGCATCAATACTATTTTCAATCAGTTCTTTAACTACAGCTGATGGTTTATCAATAACTTCTCCAGCAGCTATTTGTTTTATAACTTGTTTAGGTAATATTTTAATAGACATTTGTTCTGTAAAATTATTTTTTGGAGCGGGAAACGAGATTCGAACTCGCGACCCCAACCATGGCAAGGTTGTACTCTACCAATCTGAGCTATTCCCGCATAATAAAATATATTTTAATATCATTTAAAAAATATTAATATTTATTATTAAATATTAAAAAAATTTTGTCTATAAAATTTTAATTCTTCTAATGATTGATATATATCTTTTATAGCACTATGTTTATTATTTTTTTTAAATTTAATTAAATTGTTTATTTTCCATCTTTTTACTAATTCTTTTATAGTACTTACATCAATATTACGATAATGAAAATATTTTTCTAAATTAGGCATATAATTATACATAAATCTTCTATCTTGACAAATACTATTTCCACACATAGGAGATGTGTGGGGGGTAACCCATAATTTTAAAAAATCTAAAATATATTGTTCAGTTTGTTTTTCATTAAATATACTTTGTATTACTCTATTAATTAATCCAGTTTTTTTATGTGTTTTTTTATTCCATTGATCCATATTATCTAATTCTTTTTTAGATTGATAAATTGCTATTATAGGACCTTCTTTTAATATATTTAAATTATTATCTGTAATTATAACAGCTATTTCAATAATACGATTTAAATTAGGATTTAATCCTGTCATTTCTAGATCTATCCATATTAAATTATTATTTTTTATCATAAGAAATACAATATATATAATTAAAAATTACTAAATTTTCAATTTTATAAAATTATAAGTTAAAATTATAAGTTTATTAATAAATAATGATTTTATCATATCACAATTGAATATTAATTCAATATCATTATATAAACGATATTTAAATAAATAATAATAATTTATTATTTTATATAAAAATTTTATATTTATAAAAAATATTAATTAATTTTATTTAATGATACCTAATTTTTATTTTTAAAACGAGAAACATAAGATTTATTCCTAATATCTATTTTAATTTTATCACCTATTTTAATAAACGAAGGAACTTTAATTATTTCTCCATTACTAAGAGTTGCTTGTTTGCTAACATTATTTATTGTTTCAGTTTTTAAATTCATACTTGTATTTATAATTGTTAATTTAATAAAATTTGGTAAAGTAATAAATATAGGAAATTGATTCCAAAAAGTTATGTTATAAAATGTATTAGGTATTAACCATTTATATTTATTTTTTATTATCAATTTATTAATTATTATTTGTTCAAAATTTTCTTTATACATAAAATGATAACAATTATTTTTTTCATTATATAAATAAATTAAATCATTTTCTTTTATATCTGCAGTATTTAAAGAATCAGTTGATTTAAAAGTTTTATCAATTAATTTTTCAGTAATTAAATTACGCATTTTAATTCTTACAAATGCTTGACCTTTTCCTGGTTTTACAAAATCACTTGATTCTATAGAATATGGTTTATTTAAAAATATAAATTTCATACCAATTTTAAAATTATTACTAGAATAATTAACCATTATTATATATATAACCTCAAAATAATAAATATAATAATGAATATTATATTATTAAAAATAATAAATATAATAATATATTATTATATAAATAATATTAGAAATAATTAAAAATATTTATTTTAAAATTCTTAATAATTAAGAATAGTATTATTTTACTCAAATAAAACAAATAAATGCTGTGCTTTTTTAAAAAAGCACAGCAAATTACTTAAGTATTTTATATCAATTTAAAAATATATTTATAAATATATTTTTATTATTACATCATACCACCCATTCCACCACCCATACCAGTTGGAGGTGTATTTATTTCAGATTTTTCATCTTTTGGTAAATCTGTTACCATACATTCTGTAGTAATCATAAGTCCTGCAACAGAAGATGAATATTGTAAAGCAGAACGTGTTACTTTTGTTGGATCTAAAATACCAAATTTGATCATATCTCCATATTCTTCACTAGCTGCATTATAACCATAATTACCATGACCATCTTTAACATTATTTGCTACAACAGATGGTTCTTCTCCAGAATTAGAAACTATTTGACGTAATGGTGCTTCCATAGCTCTTAATGCAACTTTAATACCCATATTTTGGTCTTCATTTTGACCTGTTAAATTTATTAATTTTGCTGCTACACGAACTAATGCTACACCACCACCTGCAACAACTCCTTCTTCTACAGCTGCTCTAGTAGCATGTAATGCATCTTCTACTCTAGCTTTCTTTTCTTTCATTTCTACTTCAGTAGCTGCTCCAACTTTTAATACAGCAACACCTCCTGCTAATTTTGCTACTCGTTCTTGTAATTTTTCACGATCATAATCAGAAGTAGCTTCATCTATTTGTTGTCTTATTTGTATTACACGACCAGAAATATCGTTTTGTTTACCCATACCATCTATTATGGTAGTTGTATCTTTGTTTATTACAATACGTTTTGCTTGTCCTAAATCATTTAATTTAGTTTTTTCTAATTCTAAACCAATTTCTTCAGAAATAACATTACCACCTGTTAAAATTGCAATATCTTGTAACATTGCCTTACGACGATCTCCAAAACCAGGAGCTTTAACTGCAGCTACTTTTACTACACCACGCATAGTATTTACTACTAAAGTAGCTAATGCTTCTCCATCAACATCTTCTGCTATTATTAATAATGATTTATTTGCTTTAGCTACCATTTCTAAAATAGGTAACATTTCACGTATATTAGATAATTTTTTATCAACTAATAATATAAAAGGATTTTCAAGTTCTACTGTTCCAGATTCTGATTTATTAATAAAATAGGGAGATAAATATCCTCTATCAAATTGCATTCCTTCAACAACATCTAATTCATCTTGTAATCCATTTCCTTCTTCAACCGTAATAACACCTTCTTTTCCTACTTTTTCCATAGCTTGAGCAATTAAATCACCAACTGCCTCATCTGCATTAGCAGAAATAGTTCCTACTTGAGCTATAGCTTTAGAATCAGAGCATGGAACAGAAAGAATTTTTAATTCTTCTACAGCTGCTATAACTGCTTTATCTATCCCTCTTTTTAAATCCATTGGATTCATTCCAGCGGCAACAGCTTTTAATCCTTCACTAACAATAGCTTGTGCTAAAACACTAGCTGTTGTTGTACCATCACCTGCTACATCATTAGCTTTAGAAGCAACTTCTTTTACCATTTGTGCTCCCATATTTTCAAACTTATCTTCTAGCTCAATTTCTCTAGCTACTGTTACACCATCTTTAGTAATAGCTGGAGCACCAAATGATTTATCTAAAACTACATTTCTACCTTTTGGTCCAAGAGTAATTTTTACTGCATCTGCTAATACATTAACACCTCTTAACATTTTAACACGAGCATCATTACCAAATTTTACATCTTTAGCTGCCATTTTAAATATCCTAAAATTTATTTAAATTAAATTAATATTTCTATGAATAACAATTTGTATCTAAAAATATTTTTTATTCTTTTACAATAGCTAAAATATCACTTTCTGACATAATTAATACTTCTTTATCGTCAATTTTTTCTGTTTTAACATTATAACCATCATTAAATATTACTATATCTCCTTTTTTTACATCTAATGATTTTACTTGACCATTATCTAGTATACGACCTTTACCTACAGCTAAAACTTCTCCACGTGTAGATTTTCCAACAGCAGAACCTGTTAATACAATACCACCTGAAGATTTAGTTTCAATTTTTTTACGTTTAACAATTACACGATCATGTAATGGACGAATGTTCATTAAATAATTTTCCTTATAATTAAGTATAGTTAATCAACTTTTTAATTAAAATTAATTTATTTTATTAAGTAAGGTGACCTGAAACATAAGGACATATTTTATCGGTTTCAAGGCCTATCTTTTAAAAAAAATTAAATATAATTAATTATATAATAATTTAATAAAAAATTAATGAGAAATAGAATTTTTTTTATAAAAAGTGTAGGTTATAAAATATATTGTTTTATTTTTTAGATTATAAATAAAACTAAAATTAAAGGCAGATTATGATTTGTATACAATTAGTTATTATTTTATTACTTATATATATAGGTTCTAAATCAGGTGGTATGGCATTAGGTTTATTTGGAACTTTTGGAGTATTAATTTTAACATTATTATTTCATAATACAATTGGTAATATTCCATTTGATGTTATAGAAATTATCTTATCTGTTATTATTGCAATTTCTGTTGTTGATTTATCTGGGGGAATGGAATATTTAGTATTATATATGAATAAATTTTTGTCTAAAAGGAAAAAATATATTATTATTGTTTCTCCTTTAATAACATATTTTATTACTTTATTATCAGGAACCGGACATACTGCACTTTCAATTTTTCCTGTTATTATTAATATATCGAAAAAAAATGGTATAAAACCAGTATATCCATTATCAATATCAGTAGTTGCTTCCCAAATTGCAGTTACAGCATCACCTATATCTGCATCAGTAATTTATTTATCAAAAATATTAGATCCATTAGGAATTAGTTATAATCAATTATTAATAATTTTGATTCCATCAACATTTATATCAATTTTAATTACTTCGATAATAATTAATTTTTTTAAAACTAATAAAAAACAAAATTTCTTAAATACTAATAATATTTTTTTTGAAAAAAAAATATTAAATAAAAAAAGTGGTAAATATTCAATTTTATTATTTTTAATGGGAATTATAATAACTCTTACATATAATATTTTATGTGATTATGTTTTTTCTAATAAAATAAAAATTTTATCAAGAACAGAATCAACAATAATATTTATGTTAACCACTGCATTAATAATATCTATTATATGTAAAATTAAAATAAAAAAAATTACTGATACTAATATTTTTAAATCAGGTATTAATGCTTGTATTTGTGTAATGGGAGTATCTTGGTTAGGAGATACTTTTATAAAATCACATTTTCATGAAATCAAATTTATGATTTTAAATATAGTACAACAACATCCTTGGATGTTATCTATTATCTTATTTTTTATAACATCTTTATTTTATTCCCAAGCAGCAACAACAAAAGCAATAATACCAAGTTTAATTACTTTAGGAATTTCTCCTAAAATTATAATAGGATCATTTACAGCAGTTTCTGCTCTTTTTTTATTTCCAATATATCCAACTTTATTAACTGCAGTAGAAATGGATGATACTGGTTCAACTAAAATAGGTAATTATATTTTTAATCATTCTTTTTTAATACCAGGAATTATAATTACTAGTTTATCAATTATATTAAGTTTTTTTATAGAAAGAATGATATTATAAAAATTATTTTTAATAAATAATTTTTATAATTAATAATAAACTATTGACGTTAGATAGTAATTATTGTCATAATAGAATTGCTTTTTTTATATGCCCGGATAGCTCAGTTGGTAGAGCAGTGGACTGAAAATCCCCGTGTCGGTGGTTCAATTCCACCTTCGGGCATTTAATTTTTTTTTATTAATCCTACTTTTAAATTATTAGCTTTATATATTAATTTACTATCAATTATTGCTGTTCCTGTAGCAATACCAATAATCATATAATTTTTATTAATAATACGTTTTAAATTAATATAATAAGTTAATTTTTTAGATTCAGGTAATACTTCTCTAATAAATTTAACATTTCGTACTCCTAAAGCTCTTCCTTTGCCTTCAAAACCTAACCAACCTAAATAAAACCCAACTAACTGAAACATTGAATCTAATCCCAAACATCCTGGCATGATAGGATCATTAAAAAAATGATAAGAGAAAAACCATATTTTAGGATGAATATATAAATTTGCTTCTACATATCCCTTATTGTATTCTCCTCCATCTTTTGTAATCTTAACTATGTTATCTATTAATAATAATTTACCAGAAGATAATTTTGGATTTTTATTATTAAATAATTTTCCATAACTAGCAATAATTAATTCTTTTTTAGAAAAAAAATTTTTTTTATGTGTCATCATATTAATATTACTTATAAAAATTTATATTATTAATTTTTATAAAAATAATGATTAAAAATTTTAATAAAATTAAATTTTTTATAATACTGAATACTTAAATAAGTAATACAGAAATATAAATTTCTGTATTACTTATTTATTAAAATTAAAATATAAAATAATTAACTTTTTAAAAAAAAAATTTCATAGGATAAAATCCTGAAATATCTATTTCTACCATACGATCTGATTCTAAACAATTTTTTAATAATTGATAATTATTAAATTTTTTACAATCTGTATTGTCTTCTGATCTAATACTTCCTAATCCTTGTATAAAAAGATATTTTTTTAATATACCTTTTGAAACTAAATATTCAGATACTATGTTTGCTCTTTTTTTAGAAAGAGATAAATTATATTTTTTTTTACCAATAAAATCAGTGAAACCTACAATATGTATAGCATTATTTTGATAATTAATAGTTTTTAATCTTTTAATAATTGAATCTAATGTTCTTTTAGATTGTTCTTGTAAAGTAGAATCATTAAATTTAAAAAAGATATTAGATTTTATATTAAAACGATTATTACTTAATCTTTTATATAAAATTGTATTAATTATTTTAGCAGGTTTATGTTTATTAAAAAAATATGATAAGCCAAAAACTAACATTGAGTTATTAGTTTCTTGACCAACCATATCATTGTCTCCAATTTTTCTTGTAAATTGATATTCTAATCTAGAAGACCAATTATTATTTATTTTATATTCACCACCTAAGGACATTAATGGAGTAGCATTATAAAAATAATCATAAAAATTATAATTATTTTTAACATCTATACGTGTAATAATAGCACCTAAACGACTATATAAATCTAAATTTCCAAAAATTGGATAAGAAATTTTTGTAGATAATTGTATACCTTGTGCCTTAAATGAATTAGTTGTATTTTTATAATGATGAGAAATTAATCCTAACCAATCATAACCTAATTCAAAATTTAAGTAACGATTTTCTTTATATCCTAAAAATAATCCACTACCTAATTTATTTATCTTTGAAAAATCTTTTGGATTAATACTACTAAAACCTAAAAGATTATCATATTGTGACCATCCAATTTTTGATCCTAAATACCAATTATTTTTATTATTTTTAACAGTATCAGCTATGACATTATTAATATTATAGAAAAAACTAATAAATATTGTTGCAATTACAATAACTATTTTTTTCATTTTTAATACCTATTATTATAATAATAAAACTATATAATAAAAATTAATAACATATAAATATTTTATTCCTTACAAATTCATTAGTATTATATGAAATAAAAATTAATTTTTTTAATCATATAATTTAAAATTATTTAACTAATTAAACTTTTTAATCAAAAAATTACTATGTTTATCTTTTGTCAATCTTATTGAAGAAGATAATATAAATTCTTTTTTTAATATTGCTTGTATCCAAATAGTATTATTTGTAAATTTTATTGAAGACAATATTCTTCCTCCTCTTGAACCCACTTTCCAAATATCTTTTTTATTATTATTTGTAAATTCTAATTGATCATCAAATAAAGGTAAAAAATTTGCAGTACCTTCTAATAAAAATAATAATTTATTATTTTTTTTTTTAATTGCTGAAATACTAATTATTTCTTGTCCTAAATAACATCCTTTATTAAAATCAATAGCATTAAAAAATTCCATATTAGATTCCTGAAAAAGAAATTTAATACTATTATTTATATCAAAAATAGGATAACCAATTTCCATATTAAATTTAATCCATTGATTATTATCATATATTAATATCCCTTTATTTATTATATTTTTTATTAAAAATTTTGCATGTTCTTTATCTAAAATCATTAAATATCTTTTTATAGGATGTATAAATTTTAAAAAAATATTATTATTATAAATAAATAAATTTTTTTTATTAGAATAAAAATTATAAGAATTAAAAATTTGAGATAAAATTTTATCAGAATTTATTCCTGATAAACCTAAAATGATTTGTGATGTTTGTAATATAAAATTTATTTTATATAAAAATATATATTTCTTAATTTGATCTAAATAATATTTTATAATATTTTTTCTTACTATATAACAATAACCATTTTTATATTTAAATATATACATATTTGTTAATATTTTTCCTTTAGCATTACAATGTAATGCATGAAAAAAACATAATGGATTATTATCTAATTTATTAATATCTATTGTAAGTTGATTTTGTAAAAAAATTTTACTATCTAATCCTTGTATAATTATAAAACTCCATGTATCTAATAAAATTAATTTTATTAAATCATTAGAAAAATCAACACAATTCTTATAAAAAAAATATTTTTTTATATTAAACATATATTATTAAAAATTTTTAATTTACTAATTATAATATAATTTACAAAAGAATAAAAATATATTTCATTAAATATTACTAAAATATTTAAAATTTATTTTTTATAAATTTTTAACTAATTTTTTATGAATTTCCTGTAAAGAAAATATTCTTTTTTTAGGATTAATATTCATAGCTAATATTGTAGCAATTGAACCATTAATTGTTGTATCACAATGAATACCATGTTCTAAAGCAGAAATTCTAATAAGTTTAGATTTTTCAATAGAACTTTTATTTGATGTAGTATTAATAATATAATTATACTGCTTATTTTTTATAAAATCTATAATATTAGGTGATTTTTCTGTTATTTTTCTTACAATATTAACTTTAATATTTTTACTTTTTAAAAACTTAGCTGTACCTTTTGTAGCATCAATATTTAAACCATATTTTACTAATTGTTTTGCTAATGGAAAAATTAAAATTTTATCTTGATCTCTAACAGAAATTAATACTGATCCAATTTTTTTTATATTAATATTTATTCCTAACATAGCTTTAGCAAAAGCTTCTGCAAAAGAATATCCAATACCCATTACTTCTCCTGTTGAATGCATTTCAGGTCCTAAAATTGGATCTACACCATAAAATTTATTAAATGGTAATACTACTTCTTTAACAGAAAAATAATAAGGAATTATTTCTTTATTAATTTTTAAATCAATTAAAGATTTTCCTACCATTACTAATGTACTTATTTTTGCTAAAGGTATTCCTATAGCTTTTGATATAAATGGAATAGTACGTGAAGCTCTAGGATTTACTTCTATTAAATAAATTTCATTATCTTTAATAGCAAATTGTACATTTAATAAACCACAAATATTAATTTCTATAGCTAATTTTTTTACTTGAGACCTAATTTCATTTAGAATAATATTACTAATATTTTTTGTTGGTAAAGAACAAGCAGAATCACCAGAATGTATACCAGCTTGTTCTACATGTTCCATTATACCACCAATAAAAACATTCTTTCCATCACAAATTGCATCTACATCAACTTCTATTGCATTATCTAAAAATTTATCTAATAATACAGTAGTATTATTTTGATTAAAGTATTCTTTTAAATCATTAATATTATATATTAATTCCATTGCTCTGCCTCCTAATACATAGGAAGGTCTAATAACTATAGGATATCCAATTATTTTAGATTTTTCTATTGCTTCATTTAAATTATAAACTATAAAATTTTCTGGTTGTTTTAATTTTAAAAAATTAACTATATTCTGAAATTTTTTCCTATTTTCAGCTTTATCAATAGAAGATGGACTTGTTCCTATAATTTTTACTCCTTGTTTTTCTAATAACTTAGCTAAATTTAATGGAGTTTGTCCTCCATATTGGACAATAACACCTTGAGGTTTTTCTATTCTAATAATTTCTAATATATCTTCTAAAGTAATTGGTTCAAAATATAAACGATCTGAAATATCATAATCAGTAGAAACTGTTTCAGGATTACAATTGACCATTATGGTTTCAAAATTATTTTCACGTAATGCCATAGCAGCATGAACACAACAATAATCAAATTCTATTCCTTGACCAATTCTATTAGGACCACTTCCTAAAATTATAATTTTTTTCTTATTATTACTAGGATTAGATTCACATTCTATTGCATATGTAGAATATATATATGCAGTATTAGTTTCAAATTCTGCTGCACATGTATCAACTCTTTTATATACTGGATGTAAATTATGATTATAACGTAAATTACGTACTTTTATTTCAGAAATTTGTAATAAATCAGCTATTCTAGAATCTGAAAAACCCATTTTTTTTAAATTAAAAAAATATTTTTTATTTTTTAAACAATTTATACCTAAATTTTTTATTTCATTTTCAATAATAATTATTTCTTTAATTTGAGATAAAAACCAAGGATCTATTTTTGAATAATAAGAAATATCATTTATTGACATCTTTAATCTAAAAGCATCAGCTATGAATCTAATTCTGTCTGGTCCTGCTTTTTTTAATTCTTTTATAAGATATTTTAAACTGTTTTTATTTAAAATTTTTATTTTAGGTGTAAAACCATTAATTCCTATTTCTAAACTACGTAAAGCTTTTTGAATAGATTCTTGAAAAGTTCTTCCTATAGACATAACTTCTCCTACAGATTTCATTTGTGTAGATAATCTATCACTAGCTTTAATAAATTTTTCAAAATTAAATCTTGGTATTTTTGTAACTACATAATCAATAGTAGGTTCAAAAGAAGCTGAAATTTTTTTATTAGTTATGTCATTCATTAATTCATCTAAAGTATATCCTACAGATAATTTTGCTGATATTTTTGCTATAGGAAAACCAGTTGCTTTAGAAGCTAAAGCTGATGATCTTGATACACGAGGATTCATTTCAATTACTACTAATTTACCATTTTTAGGATTAATAGCAAATTGTACATTAGAACCACCTGATTCTATTCCTATTTCTTGCATAATTAATATAGAAGCATTTCTCATTATCTGATATTCTTTATCAGATAAAGTTTGTGCTGGTGCTACAGTAATAGAATCTCCAGTATGAATACCCATAGAATCAATATTTTCAATTGAACATATAATAATACAATTTCCATTTTTATCTCTTATTACTTCCATTTCATATTCTTTCCAACCTATTAAAGATTCATCAATTAATAATTCTTTATTAGGAGACAAATTTATTCCTATTTTACAAATATTTATAAATTCTTTTAAATTATTTGCTATACCTCCACCACTTCCACCCATAGTAAAAGATGGTCTAATAATACATGGGAATCCAATTTTATTTGCAAAATTAATAGCTTCATTAATATTATTTACAATTTTAGAAACAGTTGTATTTAAACCTAATTTTTTTATAATTTTTGAAAAATAATAACGATTTTCAGCTTTATGTATTGATTCTATTGTTACTCCAATAATTTTTACATTAAATTTATTTAAAATATTATTTTTATTTAAATCTAATATACAATTTAAAGCCGTTTGTCCTCCCATAGTAGGTAAAATAGCATCAGGTTTTTCTTTTTTTATAATTTTAGTTATAATTTCCCATTGTATGGGTTCTATATAAGTAATATCAGCAATATCAGGATCAGTCATAATTGTAGCTGGATTTGAATTAATTAAAATTAATTTATATCCTTCTTCCTTTAAAGCTTTACATGCTTGAGTTCCTGAATAATCAAATTCACAAGCTTGACCTATAACTATAGGACCTGCTCCTAAAATCATAATACTTTTTATATCGGTATTTTTAGGCATTATTATAATCTCTTGTATTTTTTTAAACAATATTTTTGAATTAATTCTATAAAGTAATCAAATAATATAGAAGCATCATGAGGTCCTGGACTAGCTTCAGGATGTCCTTGAAAACCAAAAGCAGGTTTATCAATACGATGAATTCCCTGTATAGTATTATCAAATAATGATTTATGTGTTATGATTAAATTTTTAGGCATGTTATTTATATCTACTGTAAATCCATGATTTTGTGTTGTTATAAATACTTTATTAGTTTTTATATCTTTTACAGGATGATTACTTCCATGATGTCCTAAAATCATTTTTTTTGTTTTAGCACCACTAGCAAGAGCAAGAATTTGATGTCCAAGACATATTCCAAAAATTGGTATATTTGTTTTTAATATTTGTTTTACAGAAGAAATGGCATAAAAACATGGTTCAGGATCTCCTGGACCATTAGATAAAAAAATACCATCTGGATTTATACTTATAAGTTCTTTAAAATTTGTATAAGCAGAAACAACAGTTACATAACATCCACGATCTACTAACATTTTTAAAATATTTTTTTTTACACCAAAATCATACGCTATTATATGCATAGGAAATAAAAATTTTTTCTTAATATTTTTTTTAATTGTGTGATAACTTTTATTTCCTTTTATCCAAGAATAATTTTTACTAGTTGTTATTTCTTTAACTAAATCTAATCCTTGTAATCCCGAAAATTGTTTAATTTTATTTAAAATATAATTAAAATTGATATTTTTTATACCAGTAATAATACAACCTATATTAATCTTTTTATTACGTAATAAACGTGTTAATTGTCTAGTATCAATATCTGTGATAGTAATCACATTATTTTTTTTTAAATAATAACTTAAAGTATTTTGACTTCTATGATTACTTGATATTATAGATAAATTATGAATAATTAATCCTTTAAGATAAATTTTAGATGATTCTTCATCTTCTTTATTAACACCAACATTACCAATATGAGGATATGTAAGAGTAAGAATTTGTTTATAATAAGATGGATCTGTAATTATTTCTTGATATCCTGTCATAGATGTATTAAAAACAATTTCTCCTATAACTATTCCATTAATACCAATAGATTTACCAAAAAATTTAGTTCCATCTTCCATTATTAAAATTGCTGTATTATTCAAATAAACCTCCAAAATATTTATTTTTTAAATAAAAATTATAATATACATATAAAAATATATATTTTATTAATAATTAATATTGTTAATTTATATTATATAAGTTAAAATTAATTTTTAAAAATAAATTATTTAAATTAAAATAATTTTTAATAAAGAAATATATAATGTATAATAAAATAATTTATTCTGAATTATTATCAGCATCTGATGTTTTAAGTAATTTTATAAAAAATAATAAAAATATTAATAATATTCAATTAGCTGCTAATCTTATTGTAAAATCTTTTTTAAATAATAATAAAGTTATTTCTTGTGGTAATGGTGGTTCACATTGTGATGCTATGCATTTTGCAGAAGAATTAACTGGAAAATATAGAAATACAAGATCTGCTTATCCTGCATTATGTATATCTGATGTATCTCATTTTTCTTGTGTTAGTAATGATTATGGTTATGAATATGTTTTTTCTCGTTATATAGAAGCATTAGGACAACCTAATGATATTTTATTTGCTTTAACTACTTCTGGAAAATCTATTAATATCATTAATGCATTATATGCTGCACAAAAAAAAAATATGAAAATAATATTATTAAGTGGAAATTATTCTTCAGAAAAAATAAAAAATTTAATAGATATAGAAATATCAGTAATTCATAATGGTTATTCAGATAGAATACAAGAAATACATATTAAAATTATTCATATATTAATATTGCTAATTGAAAAATTAATGAGTAAAAATATAATATGTAAGAAAATTTAAATATTTTTTAATAAATAAATTATTATATTATTTTACTCTCTTAAATTATATAATTTAAGAGAGTAAATATTTTAATGTTTTGAAAGATATTTCATATCAGTCATATATTTACGTAACAAACAACCAATTTTTTCAATTGGATGATTTCTAATCATAAAATTAATCTTTAATAAATTTTCATTTTTTATAGATATATTTTTAATATTAACAATTCCTAAATCTTGATCTTTTAAATTATAGATAAAATCTTTTAGTAAAGGTATAGCTTGATTAGAAAATAAGTAATTACCATATTCTGCTGTATCAGATATTACTTTATTCATTTCATATAATTTTTTTCTTGCAATAGTATTAGCAATTAAAGGTAATTCATGTAATGATTCATAATAAGCTGATTTAGGTGAAATTCCTGTTTCTATCATAATATCATATGATAATTCGACGCTGGCTTTAACTATAGCAATCATAAAAAGACCATGATCAAAAATTTCTTGTTCATTAATGATAATATTATTTTTAACTAATGTATTTTCAAAATTATTATTTTTTATATTTTCTCTCCAACATAATAAATTTTTATTATTATTATTCCAATCTTTTATTATATCTTGAGAAAATTTTCCAGAAATAATGTTATCCATATGTAATTGAAATAATGGTTTTAAAATTTTTTTTAAAATTAAAGATAATTCATAAGCTCTAATTTTATTTTTATTATTTAATCTATCCATCATTAAAGTAATACCTCCTTGTTTTAAAGATTCTGTAATATATTCCCATCCAAATTGAATAAATTGTGATGCATATTCCTTATTTACTTTATGTTTAATTAATTGATCAAATAATAATATTGAAGTAGTTTGTAACATACCACATAAAACAGTTTGTTCTCCCATTAAATCAGATTTTACTTCTGCAATAAAAGAAGATTCTAATACACCTGCTTTATGACTTCCTATAGCAACAGCCCAAGATTTTGCTATTTCTAATCCATTATTAATGGTACTATAATTATTTTGTTGATGTACAGCTATTAATGATGGAACTCCAAAACCTCTTTTAAATTCTTCTCTTACTTCTGTTCCTGGGCATTTTGGAGCAACCATAATAACATTAATATTTTTAGAAATATATTCTCCTTCTTCTATAATATTAAATCCATGAGAATATCCTAATGTAGCACCAGGTTTTATTAAATGTTTTATATTTTGTAAAAGTTGATGATGATTTCTATCAGGTGTTAAATTAATTATTAAATCAGCATTAGGAATTAATTCATTATATGAACCAATAATAAATTTATTTGTATAAGCTCTTACCCATGATGAATTTTTATTTTTTATAGAATTTTCTTTTAAAGCATAAGATATATTTAAACCTGAATCCCTCATATTTAATCCTTGGTTTAATCCTTGTGCTCCACATCCTATAATAACTATATTTTTATTTTTTAAATAACTAATTCCATTAGAAAATTCTTCAAATTTCATTAATCTACATTTTTGTAAATTTTTTAATTTTTCACGAAAATTTAATTTATTAAAATAATTATTCATTTTCATACCTTACATAAATAAAATTACAATTATTTAATTTATAAATATATTTTTAAATAAAATTATTAATATTTTTATTATATAATTTTAACTATTAAAAATAATATTAATTAATAAATTATAAAAAATATGATTTTTAAATCAATATTAAAATTTAATATATAACAAAGATATTTTATAAAATATTTAATTTTATTATTTATAATATTAAATATTTTATAAAAATTAAAAATAATTTTTAATTTTTAAGAAAGGATAAATTCTATAAATATTATATTAACTAGTGATTATAATAAATAAAATTTTAAATCACTAGTATAAATAAATTATTTAAAATATTTTAATTTATTTTTATCTCTTATTGCTCCTTTATCAGCACTTGTTGCTAGTGCAGCATAAATTCTTAATGCAAAAGATATTTTTCGTTTACGATGATAATTAGGAGTATAAGATAATTTACCTCTATTTTCTTCTTCTTTAATTCTTTTTTTTATTATTTTTTGAGAAATAAGAAGATTAATATATCTATTAGGTATATTAATTTCAATAATATCTCCATTTCTTATTAAAGCAATATATCCTTTATTTGCAGCTTCTGGAGAAATATGTCCAATTGATAAACCTGAAGTGCCTCCAGAAAATCTTCCATCTGTAATTAAAGCACAATTTTGATCTAATTTCATTGATTTTAAATAAGATGTTGGATATAACATTTCTTGCATACCAGGACCACCTTTAGGACCTTCATAACGAATAACAATAACATCTCCTGAAATAATTTGATTATTTAAAATCGCATATACTGCTGATTCTTGACTATCATATACTTTAGCTGGACCTTTAAATATCATTAAATTTCTATTTACACTTGCAGTTTTAACTACACATCCATCTTTAGCTATATTACCATATAAAACTGCTAATCCACCATCTTTACTATAAGAATATTTATATGATCTAATACAACCAATTTTTCTATTATTATCTAAATATTGCCATTTATTTTTTTGTGAAAAAGGTTTTATAGTTCTAATATTTCCTGGTGCAGCTAAAAAAAAATTTTTAATATTAGTATTTTTAATATTAAAAATATCATATTTATGAATCATTTGTTTTACTGTCAAACCTAATATATTTTTTATATTAGAATTTATTAATCCTATTTTATCTAATTCATTTAATAAACCAAATACACCACCTGCTCTATGAAAATCTTCAATATAAAATTTTTTTGTACTAGGAGATACCATACATAACCATGGTACTTTTTTTGATAAATTATCTATATAAGATAAATTTAATTTTATTTTTGCTTCTTGTACTAAAGCTAATATATGTAAAATTGTATTAGTAGATCCACCCATTGCAATATCAGTTATTATAGCATTTTCAAAAGCTTTTTTATTAGCAATATTTCTAGGTAAAACACTTTGATCATTATCATGATAATATTTTTTTGTAATATCTACGATTGTTTTTGCTGATTGTATACATAATTCTTTACGATATATATGTGTTGATAATAAAGATCCATTACCAGGTAATGCTAAACCTAAAACTTCTACCAAACAATTCATTGAATTTGCAGTAAACATTCCGGAACAAGAACCACATGTTGGACATGCGTTATTTTCAATTTCCTTAACATATTGATCTGATTTATCTAAACTAGCTGAATTTATCATTGCATCTACTAAATCAATTCTTATTTGTTTTGAAGCAATATTTATTTTACCAGCTTCCATTGGTCCACCAGAAACCATTACAGTAGGTATATTTAAACGTAAACTAGCCATTAACATCCCAGGTGTAATTTTATCACAATTAGAAATACAAATCATTGAATCTACACAATGAGCATTAATAACATATTCTATTGAATCTGCAATTAGTTCTCTAGAAGGAAGAGAATATAACATTCCATCATGACCCATAGCAATACCATCATCAATAGCTATTGTATTAAATTCTTTTGGAACTCCACCCATATTTTTTATTTCTTTTGAAATTATTTTACTTAATTCTTTTAAATGAATATGACCTGGAACAAATTGTGAAAATGAATTAACTATAGCAATAATTGGTTTTTCAAAATCAGAATCATCCATTCCAGTTGCTCTCCAAAGAGCACGAGCTCCTGCCATACTACGACCTTTTGTAGTAATAGATGAACGATAATTAGACATTATTTTTCTCTTAGTTTATAAAAATGAATTATTATTTAATAAATATAATCTAACCAATTCCATTTATCTTTTATTACACCATCAAATAAATTAAAAAACTCTTGTTGAATTATTTGTGTAATTTTACCTCTTTTTCCATAACCAATTTTAATACCATCTATACTTCTTACTGGAGTAATTTCTGCAGCAGTTCCTGTCATAAATATTTCATCAGCTAAGTATAATGATTCTCTTAATATTAAAGATTCTTTAGTTTTAATTCCAATTTTTTTAGCTATTTTTAAAACTGAGTCTCTAGTTATACCTGGTAATATTGAAGAATTTAAAGGTGGAGTAAATAAAATATTATTTTTTATTTTAAATATATTTTCTCCTGCTCCTTCTGATACAAATCCTAAACTATCTAATGATATACCTTCATGATATCCGTTACGTCTTGCTTCACTACCAATAAGATAAGAAGATAAATAATTACCTCCAGCTTTTGCTATACTAGGAATAGTATTTGGTCTTATTTTATTCCATGATGATATCATAGTATCAATACCGTCAATCATAGCTTTTTTACCAAGATAATTTCCCCATGAAAAAGAACTAATCATTACATCTGTATAATATTTTTCAGGAGGATTAACTCCTAATCCAACATCTCCTATAAATATTAAAATTCTTATATAAGCTTCTTCTAATTTATTATATTTAAGTATAATACGTACTGCATTCATTAAATCTTGCATTGTAAATTTTAATGGGAAACGATAAATTTTTGCAGAATTATATAAGCGTTCAATATGATCTTTATGACGAAAGATAGCGGGACCTTTATATGACTTATAGCATCTTATTCCTTCAAAAACAGAAGTTCCATAATGTAATGCATGTGTCATTACACTTATTGTTGCATTTTCCCATTTAACTATATCTCCATTAAACCAAATAAAATCTGCTTTTTTCGTTTTCATTATGATATTTCCTTATTTAATCAAATTAGCAGTATTATTATGACATTCATTAGATTACTTTAATATCAAATACATCTATTAATTTATAAAGTTGTTTTACAAGAAATTCTATAGGTTTTGTACTTTCTACAATCATTTCAATAATTATATTTCCTATTTCTATAATTGTATTAGCCTTCATAAAACAAACTTTAAATCCTCTATGACGAATAATACGTAAAATACGTTCCATAATTTCAGGACTAATATATGTATGAATATGTATTTTATACTGATTCATTCAATTCCCTCTATCATATTTTCATTACTATAACCAGGAGGAACTAATGGCCAAACATTATCACATTCATTTATAGAAACATGTAATATATATGATTTTTTTTCATTAAACATATTTTGTAAACTTAAATCTATTTGATTAATATTATTTATACTTTCTCCAGATATTCCAAAAGCCCTAGCCAATAATAAAAAATTAGGATTATCCCATAATATTGTTTCACTATATCTCTTAGAGAAAAATAATTGTTGCCATTGTTTAACCATACCTAATCTTTTATTATCTAATAATATAATTTTTATAGGTAAGTTTTTCCTTTTAATTGTACTTAATTCTTGAATATTCATCATAAATGATCCATCTCCTGTAATACATATTACTGTATCATTTGGACGTCCTATTTGTGCTCCAATAGCTGCAGGTAAACCAAAACCCATAGTTCCTAAACCACTAGAAGTAATAAAATTTTTTGGAGAAGAAAAACTAACATGTTGTGCAGTCCACATTTGATGTTGTCCTACATCTGTAGTAATAATAGTATTATTATTTTTAAGATCTGATAATCTTTTTAAAAGAATCGGTGCATAAATTTTATTTTTATTCAAACTATTAATTTTATAATTCCAAGAATATTTTATTTTAATTTTTTTTATATAATTTTGCCATAAAAAAATATTATTTGGTTTTATTAATAATGGAATTATATAATTTAAATTTCCTAATAAATTAAAATCTGTTTGACATATTTTATTAATTTCAGATGAATCTATATCTAAATGAATAATATATGCATTAGGAGCAAATTTTTTTGGATCACCTGTAACACGATCATCAAATCTTGCACCAATAGCTATTAGTAAATCACATTTTTGTACAGCATAATTTGCTGCTTTATTACCATGCATTCCTAACATGCCAAGATAATAAGGATATTTATTATTTACAGTACCTAAACCTTTTAATGTTACTACTATAGGTATTTGAGTTTTATTAATAAAATTTTTTAATGTAAGAGTAGCATTACCCATACCAACACCACCACCTATATATAATATAGGCATATTCGATTTTTTTAAAAAATTATTAATTTTATCTATATTTTTTTTTGAAATACTTATTTTTTTTTCTAAATTTTTTAAATGAAATTTAGTTTTTATTATTTTAGAAATATTACTAGATAATTGTATATCTTTTGGTATATCTATTAAAACAGGTCCAGGTCTATTAGATAATGCTATTAAAAAAGCTTTATTAAAAATATCATTTATTGATTCTATTGAATTTATTAAAAAACTATGTTTTGTACATGATAAAGACATACCTATAATATCAATTTCTTGAAAAGCATCTGTTCCAATTAATGAAGAAGATACTTGTCCTGTTATAGCTATAATAGGTATAGAATCTACCATAGCATCTGCAATTCCCGTAATTAAATTAGTTGCTCCAGGACCTGATGTAGCTAAACAAACTCCTATATTACCAGTAGATCTTGCATAACCTATAGCAGCAATAGCAGCTGCTTGTTCATGTCTACATAATATATGTTCAATTTCTCCTTTATATAATGCATCATAAAGTGGCATAATAGCTCCACCAGGATGTCCAAATACTATTTTTACTTTTTGTTTTTTTAATGCTTGAATTATACATTCTGCTCCATTCATACTCATTATTACCTCTTATATTTATAAAAAAATATATGTATAATTCAATATTAATTTTTAGTTAATATTTATACAAAACTCCCGAGATTAAATATGTGGGGTTTAATTTTGATATTATTAAATTATTTTAATAATTATGAAATAAATTAATATTTATTATTTTTATATTATTTAGTAATAAAATTACATTTAAATAGAATTTAAATATAACTTTAAATTTTTAATAAATATTAAATAATAATTTTATTAAATATTATTTTTAATAAAAACTTTACTTTAAGTCAAATTAAAATTTAATTTTTTTAATAAATAAATTATTAATTATTCATATATAATTAATAATTCAGGGGTGGAGGGATTTGAACCCCCAACTATCGGTTTTGGAGACCGATGCTCTACCAGTTTGAACTACACCCCTTAGAATTTATTAAATTAATATATTAATAGATTTAATATATGGAAGTAATTAATAATATATTATTAATTATGATGATTCAATATAAAAAATATAAATAGTTATTTAAAATAATTTTATTTGACAATTTATTTAATAAATATAATCATAAATAATTATAATTATTCAAATATTATTACAAAATAATAAAATTATGACAAAAAAAAATAATAAATATGCATTAATTAGTGTTTCAAATAAATCTAATATTCTTTTTTTATCTCAAAAATTAATAGAATATAATTATAATTTAATATCTACAAAAGGAACGTATCTTTTTTTAAAATCTCAAGGATTTAATAATATAATTGAAATATCAGAATATCTTAATTATTCTAAACTAATGGATGAAAAAGTAAAAACCTTACATCCTAAATTATATAGGGGAATATTAAGTGATAGAAGTATTAATGATATTATTTTTATGCATATAAATAATATTAAACTTATTGATATAGTAGTAATTAATTTTTATCCTTTTAAACAAAGTTCTATACAAAAAAAAATAAACGACAATATTATTTCTAGTAATATTGATATTGGAGGACCATGTATTGTTCGAGCAGCAGCTAAAAATTATAAACATGTTACAGTAGTAATTGATAATAAAGATTATTTATTAATTATTAATGAATTAAAAAAAAATAATAGTATACTACTAGATACTAGAATTAAATTAGCACAAAAAGCTTTTAATTATGTTTCATTATATGATAAAAAAATATCAGAATATTTTAATATAAAAGAGCAAGAGATAAAATCTTTTAAAAATAATGAAAAAAATTTTATTTTTCCTAATAAAATAACATTAAATTTATTTAAAAAAGAAGATTTAAGATATGGTGAAAATCATCATCAAAAAAGTGCTTTATATTATACAAATGATAATAAATATGTAAAAAATAATAATTTTAAACAAATACAAGGTAAAAAACTTTCATATAATAATATTATTGATGCTAATGTTGCTTTAGAATGTGTTCAAGAATTTTCAAATCCATCTTGTGTTATTATTAAACATGCTAATCCATGTGGGGTTTCAAGTAGTCATACACTTAAAGAAGCATATATTAATGCATATAATACTGATCCAATTTCATATTTTGGTAGTGTAATAGCTTTTAATAAACAATTAAATTTAGAAACTGTAAATGTTATTTTAAAAAATAATTTTATTGAATTAATCATAATTCCATCAATTACTAATGAAGCTAAAATTTTAATTTCTAAAAAAAATAATATACGTATATTACTATATAATTTTAATAGTAAAATATTATTTGAAATGAAATGTGTTAGTAATGGTATACTTATACAAAATACTAATTTAAATTATATTAATAAAAATAATATTAATATTGTTAGTAAAAGAATACCTAAAAACAATGAAATAGAAGATATTATTTTTGGATGGAAAATAGTAAAATTTGTTAAATCGAATGCTATTATTTATTGTAAAAATAATATGACTTTAGGTATAGGAGCAGGACAAATGAGTAGAATTGATTCTGTAAAATTAGCTATTACTAAAGCTAAAGAGAGAAAATTTAATTTACAAGGATCATCAATGATTTCTGATGCATTTTTTCCTTTTAGAGATAGTATTGATTTTATTTCAAATTTAGGTATAAAATGTATTATTCAACCAGGAGGATCTTTAAGAGATCAAGAAATTATTGATGCTGTTAATCAACATAATTTATCTATGGTATTTACTAATATACGTTCTTTTCGTCATTAAATATTAGTTTTATTATGGTTTAATAAAATTATTTAATTAATTTAAAATTTTAATTTGTAAATTAAATAATTTAAATTATAATATAAATAGATTTTAATGATTTTTAAAATAATATTTAAGGTTTAAAACATGACTGATTGGGTTATAGGAAAAATAAAAAAAATAAATTATTGGACGAAAAATTTATTTTCTATTATTTTAAATGCAAAAGTAAATCATTTTATTCCAGGTCAATTTACAAAATTATCTTTAATTATAGATGGAAAACGAATACATAGAGCATATTCTTATATAAATTCTCCTGAAAATATTAATCATGAATTTTATATAAAAAATATAGAAACAAAAGGTCATTTAACACCTTATTTATATAAGTTAAATAATAATGATGAAATTATGATTTCTAAAAATGCTTCAGGAATTTTTACTATTAATAATATTAATTCTTGTAAAAATTTATGGATGATATCTACTGGAACAGGTATTGGACCATATTTATCAATATTACAAAATGGAAGTTATTTAGAAAAATTTAAAAATATTATTTTAATACATGCTGTAAAATATATAACAGATCTTAGTTATATTAATTTAATAGATAAGCTTAAAATTAAATTTCAAAATAAATTAATTATTCAAATTATTACTAGTAGAGAAAAAAAACAAAATCATTTATTATTAAAAGGACATATTCCTGAATTGATTAAAAATGGTGTTTTAGAAAAAAAGATAGGTATTATTATTAATAAAAATAATAGTCATATAATGTTATGTGGTAATCCTCAAATGGTTTATGATACACAAAAATTATTAGAGGAAAATTATGGTTTGTCTAAAAATTTAAAAAATAAGAAAGGAAATATTACTGTTGAAAAATATTGGTAATATTCATATTAAATGAAGAAAAAAAAAATAATAAATATTAAACCATTTTTCATTATTGGTAATTGGAAACTTAATGGTAATACTATATTTGTAAAAAATTATATAAATAAAATAAAAAATTTTTTAAATAAAAAAAAATTAAATTATTGTAAAATATCTATTGCACCTTCTTATACTTATTTATATTTATCTAATATTTATTTAAATAATACTAAAATTGCCCTAACAGCACAAAATGTAGATATTAATCTTTCTGGATCTTTTACAGGTGAAATATCAATAAATATGTTAAAAGATATAGGAGTAAAATATGTTATTATTGGTCATTCAGAAAGAAGAATTTTTCATAAAGAAACTAACGAATATATATCTAAAAAATTTCATATAATTAAATCTAATGATTTAATACCAATTTTATGTATAGGAGAAACTAAATTAGAAAAAGATATGAATCAAACAAAAGATATTTGTGCAAAACAGATAGATGTCATACTAAATGATCAAGGAGTTCAAGCTTTTAATAATACAATTATAGCTTACGAACCTATTTGGGCTATTGGTTCAGGTAAATCAGCTAATCCAATAGAAGTTCAAAATATTCATAAATTTATTAGAGACTATATTGCTCAAAAAGATTTAAATATATCTAAAAATATTATTATACAATATGGAGGATCAATTAATGAAAATAATATAGATATGTTTATTAAACAAAAAGATATAAATGGTTTTTTAATAGGAAAAGCTTCTTTAACAGCAGAAAATTTTATATCTATCGTTAAAAAAGCTGAAAAAATTATAAGTTCTATTCATTAGGTCTTAAAGTAGGAAATAAAATTACATCTCTAATAGATTGAGAATTTGTAAATAACATTACTAATCTATCTATTCCAATACCTAATCCTGCAGTTGGTGGTAATCCATGTTCTAATGCTTCTATATAATCTTTATCATAAAAATGATGTTGTGTGTTATTATTGTCTTCATTTTTAAGAATCATTTGTTGTTTAAATCTTATTTTTTGATCTTCAGGATCATTTAATTCAGAAAAACCATTAGCTATTTCCATACCACATACAAAAAATTCAAATCTATCAGTTATAGAAATATCTAATTCATTTCTACGTGCTAATGGTGATATTTCAGTAGGATATTCTGTAATAAATGTAGGTGTAATTAATTTATTTATTATTTTTTCTTCGAATATAGAAGAAATTATTTTACCTATACTCCAATTATAATTAATTTTAACTTTTAACATATTACTTATATCTATTAATTTATTAAAGTTATTAAGATCTCTATAATTAATATTAGGATAATAGTAAATTATAGATTCTTTCATAGTTAATTTATTAAATGGTTTACTAAGATTAAATTCATTATTATTAAAAAATAATTGATTAGACTTTAATATTTTTTGACCTATATACAATAACATTTTTTCAAAAAATATTATTAAATCATTATAATTAGCATATGCTATATATAATTCCATCATTGTAAATTCAGGATTATGTTGTGTAGAAATACCTTCATTACGAAAATTTCTATTAATTTCAAAAATTTTATTAAATCCTCCAATAATTAATCTTTTTAAATATAATTCTGGAGCTATACGTAGATACATATTACGATTAAAAGTATTATGATGAGTTATAAATGGTCTAGCTGTTGCCCCTCCAGGAATAATTTGCATCATTGGTGTTTCTACTTCAATAAAATTCATTTTATTCATAAAATTACGTATAGTAAATATTATTTTTGATCTTTGTTCAAAAATTTTTTTTGATTTATCATTTACAATAAGATCTAAATATCTCTTTCTATATTTAATTTCTTGATTTTTTAAACCATGAAATTTATTAGGTAATGGTCGAATAGATTTTGTTAATAAATAACATTTATTAGAATATATTGATAAAATTCCAGTTTTAGTTTTAAAAACATTACCAATAATACCTATTATATCTCCAAGATCATATTGATGTATAATTTTTTTATATTCTTTTAAAGATAAACTATCAGCAGATAAATATATTTGGATATATCCTTTTTCATCTTTTATTTTAATAAAAGATGCTTTACCCATAATACGAAAATTAATAATACGCCCAGCAATATGACATACTAAATTTTTATCTAAAATAGAATTAATATTATTAAATTTTTTATATAAAACATCAGATGTAATATTAATTTTAAAATTATTAGGAAATGCATTATTATTTTTTCTTAATTCTGTTAATTTTTTTATACGTGATGTTCTTTCATTATTAATTACTTTAATAAAATTATTATTTTTAATATGTTTGTTTTTGTTTTCAGACATAATAAATATTTTCCTATGTGTTATAATCCTATTTTTAAACTAGCTTTAATAAATATATCTATATTACCGTCTAAAACAGATTGAACATTATTAGTTTCTACTCCTGTACGTATATCTTTAATTCTAGAATTATCTAATATATAAGATCTTATTTGGTAACCCCAACTTATATCTAATTTACTATTTTCTATTTTTTGTTTTTCTATATTTTTCTTTTTAAAATCTAATTCATATAATTTTTTTTCTAATTGTTTCATAGCTTGATTTTTATTTTTATGTTGAGATCTATTATTTTGACATTGAGTTACTATTCCTGTAGGTATATGAGTAATTCTTACAGCTGATTCTGTACGGTTAACATGTTGTCCTCCTGCACCAGAAGATCTATACACATCAATTCGTAAATCATCTGCTTTTATTATTATATTAGAATTATAATTATTTATTTCAGGATATATAAATGTTGAACTAAATGAAGTATGACGTCTTCCATATGTATTAAAAGGACTCTTTCTTACTAAACGATGTATACCACTTTCTGTTCGTAACCAACCAAAAGCATAATTTCCTATTATTTTTATCGTTGCTGATTTTATACCTACTTTTTCTCCTGGAGATTTTTCTATTATATATATTTTAAATTTTTTATTTTCAGCCCATTTTAAATACATTCTCATAATCATTTGTGCCCAATCTTGAGATTCAATACCTCCTGATCCTGCTTTTATATCAATAAAACAATTCTTATTATCATTTTTTTTAATAAAAATTTTTTGAAATTCTAATTCATCTAATTTATTTTTTAAAATATATAATGTTTGAACAGATTCTTGTAATATATCATTATCATTAGAATCAATAGCTAACTTAATTAATTCATCAATATCTACTATTTCTTGATTAATCATATTTAAAGTAAATAAAATATTTTCTATATAAAATTTTTCTTTACTTAATTTTTGTCCATAACTAATATCATTCCAAATATCTAAATTTTTAAATTGATTATTAATTTTTAATAATTTTTTTTTTAATTCTGAATAATCAAAGAAACCTCCTAATAAAATTATTTTTTTCTTTAATTTTATATAAACTATTTTTTATTAAATTAATTTCAAACATAATAAATAATTTTCCTTAAAATAAATTAAAATAAAAATTTTATAATTTAATATAAAATTAATCCTTAAAATTAATTTTTAATAAAAATTTTAATTTTAAATTTAAAAATAAATTATATCAAAGAAAATAAATGATAAGGAAAAAAATTTTAATTAACATAAATTATATGGCCCTTGTTGGATTTGAACCAACGACCTAACGATTATGAGTCGCTTGCTCTAACCACTGAGCTAAAGGGCCAAATATTAATTATATTAGTAAATAATTAATATTATTGCAATAATATATTTAAATAAATTATTTAAATAACATTATTCAGATAATTTTGTTAATAAATACATATTAGTATTTTCTCTTAAAATATGTATTAAAATAATTGATGGTTTTTTATTAGTAATTTTTTTTACATCTTTTATTGTATGAACTGGAATTTTATTAATATCTAATATAATATCATCAGGTTCTAAACCCATATCATCAGCTCTAGAATCTTCGGTTACATCTATAACTTTAACATATCTTTTTGTTCTTGATTTTTGTTTTCTTTTACTTCCTTTATTTACTACTACTACATCTTGTAATTGAGCACCTTCTATTCCAACATAATGTTGAGATGAAGTTAAACTATCTGGATCTTCTTGTAAAATAAGCATTATATTTTTTATTTTACCGTTACGTATAACAGTAAGTTTTATTTTAGTACCAACAGATAATACACTTATTCGTGATCTTAATTCATAAAAACTATCAAATTTTTTATTATTCATTGCAAGTATTATATCACCTGCTTTAATTCCACCATTATATGCAGTAGAATTTTTTAAAACATTACTAACAAAAGTTCCTCCTTTTATATTTTTAGTAGGAGCTTTCATGATATTAGCTAATGTTTTATTAATGCCTATACCTACAATACCAAAATAAACATGTCTTATTCTACCAAACTTAATTATTTCATGACTTAAACTAGCAACTGCATTACTAGGAATAGCAAAACCTACTCCTACATTTCCTCCATCAGGAGATAAAATAGCAGTGTTAAGGCCAATTAATTCACCATTTAAATTTATTAATGCACCACCAGAATTACCACGATTCATAGCAGCATCTGTTTGAATAAAATTTTCGTAAGTACTTGTACTAACTCCACCACGTCCTAAACCAGAGATAATACCTGTTGTTACAGTATTTCCTAATCCAAAAGGGTTACCTATTGCAATAGTATAATCTCCAATTTTTAATTTGTCAGAATTAGCTATTTTAAAAGCAACAAGATTTTTAGCATGATTGATTTTAATTAATGCTACATCTATTTTAGGATCTGAACCTATTACAAAACCTTCATAATAACTACCATCATTTAATTCAACTTCTATTTTTTTAGCGTTTTCTATAACATGATTATTAGTTAGAATATATCCATTTTTAGCATCTATTATAACTCCAGATGCTAATGAACGAAATTTAGTTTCTAAATTAGCATCAGCATCACTACCTGATGGACAAAGTGGTGTATCTCTAAATATAGATTCTTCTTGACAAAATTCAGGATGATCTCCCATTAATTCTTGTAATTGAGGAGGTAAAGTAAAATTATTTATCATATTACTACCATCTACTGTTATGCTTACAACAGAAGGCATTGCTTTATCTAATATTTTAGATAAACTAGGTAATTTTTGATCAAATAATTGATGAGGTGGTAATGATTTTGCATGAATTTTTACTAAAGATTGTGTTGAAATAATAATACAAAATATAAAATATACAATTAATTTTAATTTTTTCATTCTATTGTCTCATCATAAAATTCAATAGTTTTCTTCATATTTATATAAATATAAAGAAAAAAGATAGTTAAAAATTAATAACTTTATATATAAGAATAATATAAAATGATATATATAAAATTTTTTTCAAATAATATAAATTATTAAATACTTTTAAAATACGTTTTTTAATATATAAGTATAAATTATAAATTTTATTTTTTTAAGATTAAAAATTTTTACAAATTTATATACTTAATATAATATGTAGAATACTCTTATATTTGGTAATAATAAATACATATGTTAGATAAATTTAAAAAAATTGCTGCTCAAGCTGCTATAAATTATATAAATAATAAGAATATTAATATTGTTGGTATTGGAACAGGTACTACAATAAAATATTTTATAAATATGTTATCTGATATTAAAAATAACATTAATGGTTTTGTTTCTACTTCTATTTCATCTACAATTGAATTAAAAAAATATGATTTTCATATTTATGATAGTAACGAAGTAGATTCAATTGATATATATTTTGATAGTGCTGATGAAATTAATAACAAAATGGAAATGATAAAAGGTGGAGGAGCTGCATTAACAAATGAAAAAATAGTTTCTAGTATTGCTAATAAATTTATATGTATTGTAGATCAATCTAAACATGTAAACATTTTGGGTAAAAAATATCCTTTGCCTATTGAAGTTATACCTATTGCTAAATCATATGTTTTTAAAGAATTATCTAAATTAGGAGGTTATCCAAAACATAGAAAAGGAATTATTACAGAACATGGAAATATAATATTAGATATATATAATTTAAATATTAGTAAACCAAAAAAATTAGAAAAATATATTAATTCTATTACTGGAGTAGTAACAGTCGGTTTATTTGCTAATAGATGTGCTGATATAGTTATAACAGGAAATTATGATTATACTGTATCAATTATAAATAATACAAAATAATTAGTAAAAATGAATAATATTTTAAATAATATTATTAAAAAATTAATTTATTAATTAATATATTCATATTAATTAAATTTAAAATATCTACTTAAAATATAATATATCATGAAAATAAAATTTTCTAAAATGCATGCTTTAAGTAACGATTTTGTTGTTATTAATAACATAAAACAAAATCATTATTTAGATAAAAATATTATTAAAAAATTATCAAATAGATATACAAGTATAGGATTTGATCAATTATTATTAATAGAATTATCAAATAATAAAAATATTGATTTTCATTATCGTATATTTAATTCAGATGGAAATGAAGTTAATCAATGTGGTAATGGAGCAAGATGTTTTGCTAAATATGTAAATATTAAAAAATTAACTTTAAAAAAAAATATATGTATTAGTACTAATACTAATATTATATATTTAAAAATTTTGGAAAATAATAAAGTTTGTGTAAATATGGGTATCCCTTTATTTGATCCTAAATCTCTACCTTTTTTAGGAAAATTAAAGAATAATAATTATTCATTATTTTTTAATAAAAAAATTATTAAATTTGATATTGTTTCTTTAGGTAATCCTCATTGTATTATTCAAGTAAATAATATATTTACTACCCCTGTAAAATTAATAGGTTCTTTTATCCAAAATCATAAATTATTTCCTAATAAAGTAAATGTAGGTTTTATGGAATATATTAATTCTAATAATATTAAATTACGTGTTTTTGAACGTGGTGTAGGTGAAACTAATGCTTGTGGTACAGGAGCTTGTGCTGCTGTAGCTGTAGGTATAAATAAAAAATTATTATCTAATAAAGTGAAAGTTAATTTAATAGGTGGATCTTTAAATATAAAATGGAAAGGTGATAATAGTAATATATTTATGAAAGGTGATGCTCACTATATTTATGATGGAGAAATAGATTTATAATAATATAATTATATAAAATTAATTTTAAAAACTTTTATTATAATGGTATATAAAAATAAATGCATATTATAAAATTATTAAATAATTTAAATGATAAACAAAAAAAAGTTGTATCTTCAATTCGTAAAAATTTATTAGTATTAGCAGGAGCAGGAAGTGGAAAAACACTTGTATTAGTTCGTAGAATAGCATGGTTAATATCAATAGAACATTGTTCACCAAAATCTATTTTAGCTATGACTTTTACTAATAAAGCTGCTAAAGAAATTAAAATGAGAGTATCAAAATTTATTAATAATAAAAAACAGCAAGATATTTGGATAGGAACTTTTCATAGTTTTGCTTATTATTTACTTAGAATACACTATTTAGAAGCAAAATTACCTAAAAATTTTCAAATAATAGATAACGAAGATCAAAAACGTTTAATAAAACGTATTATTAATATAATGAATTTAAATATAAATGAACAAAAATATTCAATTAATTATATTATTAAATTTATTAATCAAATTAAAAATAATTGCTTAAAATATAATAAAAATAATAGAATTAATATTCTAATTTATCAAATATATGATAAATATCAAAATTTATGTAAAATTAATGGTGTTGTAGATTTTAATGAATTAATATTTAAATTATATAATTTATTTTTATATAATAAAAATATATTAAAAATATATCAGAAACGTTTTCAAAATATTTTAATTGATGAATTTCAAGATACTAATAGTATACAATATAATTGTATTTATTTATTATATAAAAAAAATCATAAAGCAAAAGTTACTATAGTAGGAGATGATGATCAATCTATTTATGGTTGGAGAGGTGCAAAAATAGAAAATATTAATCTTTTTTTAAAAGATTTTCATAATGTTGAAACTATTTTATTAGAACAAAATTATCGTTCAACTAGTAATATTCTTAATGCAGCAAATAAATTAATATCCAATAATAATTCTACTAGATTAGAAAAAAATTTATGGACTAATACTAATAATGGAAAATTAATATCAATATATTTTGCATTAAATGAATTTGATGAAGCTGAATATATTATACATTATATAAAAAATAATTTAATAAAAAAAAATATACAATTAAATGATTGTGTAGTTTTATATAGAAATAATTCTCAATCACGAATTATAGAAGAAAATATGTTAAAACATAATATTCCATATAAAATAACTGGAGGACTAAGATTTTGTGAAAGACAAGAAATAAAAAATACATTATCATATTTAAGATTAATATCTAATTATAATGATGATAGTTCTTTTGAAAGAATTATTAATATTCCAAAAAGAGGTATTGGAATTATTACCATAAATATTATAAAATCTATAGCAAAAAAATTTCATTTTTCATTATGGAAAGCAAGTAATTTTATTATTAATGAAAAAAAAAATTATTTAAATAAAATAACATATAAAGCATTAAAAAAATTTATTTATTTAATAATAATGTTAAAAGAAAATACTATTAATTATACATTACCAATAAAAATTGAAGAAATTATGAAATCTTCAGGATTATGGAATTTATATTTACAAAATAATTATGAACAAAATAATACTAGAATAAATAATTTAAAAGAATTAATTAATGCAGCAGTTCATTTTATGAAATTTAAAAATATTAATAATAATGATAGCATAAATAAAAATAATGATTTAATAGAATTTTTATCTCAAACTATATTAGAATATGAAAATAAAAACGAACAAGAAGAAGATAAAAATAATAATTTTATACAAATGATGACTATTCATGCTTCTAAAGGATTAGAATTTTCTCAAGTTTTTATTATTGGTATGGAAGAAGGTATTTTCCCAAGTAAAGCATCATTAAATAATAATGAATATCTTTATGAAGAAAGACGTTTAGCATATGTAGGAATTACGAGAGCTAAAAAAAAATTAATATTAACTTATGCAAAACAACGTTATTTTTATGGAAAAGAAATTAATTCATTACCATCTAGATTTATAGATGAATTACCATATAATTGTATTAAAAAAATTAATTATTTAGAATATAAAAAAAATCTCACAAATATTATTAATAATAAAAATTATTATTTAGGACAAGTAATTTATCATAATACCTTTGGTAAAGGAATTATTTTAAAAATTGAACAAATAAATAATACTAAAAAAATAAAAATATTATTTGATAATATAGGTATTAAATGGATAATGTCTAATTATATTCAATTATATAATCAATAATCTTATTATAAAATTAATAAAATATTTAAACATAAATATATAATGCTTTAATAGAATAATCTAAAAAATTTTATATTTTTTATAATTTTTAATTATAATAAAAATATTTTTTATTCCTTATTATGGGAGTAAATGTAATGCTAAGTGTTTTTAAAGTATATAAAAGTCGTTTAACACGCTTAGAATTAAATAATAGCGATTTTTCAGATTCCATCTGGATTGATTTAATTAAACCTGATAATAATGAAAGAAAGAAAATATATTTTTTTCTAGGACAAAATTTAGCTACTAGACCTGAATTAGAAGATATAGAAGCATCAGCAAGATTTTTTGAAAATGAAGAAGGATTACATATTCATTCATTCTTTTTTTATGAAGATATGGATGATCATGCAGGAATTTCAACAGTAGCATTTACTATTAAAAATGGACGTTTATATACATTAAGAGAACGTGAATTACCTGCTTTTCGTTTATATAGAATGCGGACTCGTAATCAAAAATTAGCAGATGGCAATCCTTATGAATTATTACTGGATTTATTTGAAACAAAAATAGAACAATTAGCAGATGAAATTGAAAATATATATAGTGATTTAGAACATTTAAGTAGAATAATTATGAAAGGACATCAAGATGATAAATTTGATAATGCTCTTTCAACTTTAGCAGAATTAGAAGATATTGGATGGAAAGTTAGATTATGTTTAATGGATACACAAAGAGCATTAAATTTTTTAATGAGAAAAACAAGATTACCTAATAACCAAATGGAACAAGCGAGAGAAATTCAAAGAGATATTGAATCATTATTACCACATAATGAATCTTTATTTCAAAAAGTTAATTTTTTAATGCAAGCAGCTATGGGATTTATTAATATAGAACAAAATCGTATTATAAAAATTTTTTCATTAGTTTCTGTAATATTTTTACCACCAACTTTAGTTGCTTCAAGTTATGGTATGAACTTTTCTTTTATTCCTGAATTAAAATGGAAATATGGTTATCCATATGCATTAATATTAATGATATTAGCTGGTTTAGCTCCTTATTTTTATTTTAAAAAAAAAAAATGGTTATAATAAAATATTTTTATTTATGTTATTAAATAATTTTTATATATAAAAAATTATTTTTTTAATTATTTTAAATGTATTGAATAAATAATTATGAATAAATGATTATCTATTTACTTTTAATTATTTATTTATTTTAAAAATATTGAATAAAAACATGTTTTTTATTTGTAAAAAAATACTGATTAAACTTTAAATAATTATTAGTTATATAAAATATAGGGTTAATAATTATTATTATATATATATTATATTTTAGTTATTAATTTTAGATAATTAAATTATTATTTATATTTAAATAAAAATATTTAATATTTTAATATCAAATCTTAAATTTTAAGAAAAATATAATAAAAAATTATTATTATTAATTTTAAAAATTTTAAAATTTAAAAAATTAATTTTAATTAAATTAACATAGGAGAAATAAATTTAATTTAACCTATGTTAATTTTTTTATTATAATAAGTAAATTATTAAAAATTTATATTTTATTTATTTTTTTTCTTTTCATAATCTTTTACGTTTTTTTTAATTTTTAACCATCCTATACATAATGTAATTATTATTACAGGTATTAATATTATTAAATATATATAATTAGGATATTTAAAAAACATTGAAATAGTTACAAGAAAAAGAAAACATAAAGTTAACCATGAAGTAAATGGAGCACCTGGCATTCTAAAATTAATTTTTTTAATTTTACCTTCATTAATAGCTTTTCTTAGTTTCATTTGACAAAGAATAATAAAAGTCCATGTAGAAACAATTCCTAAAGAAGAAATACTTATCATATTTTCAAATATTTTATAAGAAAATTTATAATTTAAATATATTCCTAATATATAACATATAAGTGTGATAATTATACCAACATAAGGAATTTTATTATTATTCATTTTAGCCATTATTTTAGGAGCACATTTTCTAATGGCTAAAGATCTTAAAATTCTACCTGTAGAATACAGTCCTGAATTTAAACTAGAAAAAGCTGCACTTAAAACAATAAAATTCATTATTCCACTTATATATTTTAAACCCATTTTATTAAAAAATGTAATAAAAGGACTTTCATAAGCTTGATATTCATTCCATGGCATTAACAGAATTAATAATAATATTGATCCTACGTAAAAAATAATAATTCTAAAAATAATATTATTAATGGCTTTAGGTAAGATTTTTTTAGGATTTTTACATTCTTCTGAAGCTGTACCAATTAATTCTATAGAAGCAAAAGAAAATATTACACCTTGAATTAAAGAGATTGATGAAAAAAAACCATTAGGAAATATATTATAATTTCCTTTTAATATAAAATTATATCCATTATTTTGCATATCATAATGATTATAAAATATTATTGAACCAATTATAAGAAAGAGTATAATTGCTATAACTTTTATTATGGAAAACCAGAATTCCATTTCAGCAAACCATTTAACTCCTATAATATTTATAGTTCCAATAATTATTACTGTAATTAAAGCTATTGACCATTGTGGTAAAAAATGAAATATATTCCAATAATACATATAAATTGTTATAGCTGTTATATCAATAATACCAGTTATTATCCAATTCATAAAATACATCCAACCACATATATATGCTGCTTTATTACCTAAAAATTCTGAAGTATAAGATACAAAACTTCCACTAGAAGGTCTATATAATAATAATTCTCCTAATGCTCTCATAATAAAAAAACAAAAAAGACCACATAATAAATATATTATAATTAATCCTATTCCCATATTATGTATTCTGTATCCTGTTCCTAAAAAAAAACCAGATCCGATAGCACCACCAAGTGAAATCATTTGTATATGACGATTAGTCATTACTTGATTATATTTAGATTTTCGATTATTTAAATTATGCCTATTAACATCTATTTTTTTTTTAATATCCTTTTTATTTTTTATCATTATTTATTCCTAATTTAATTTTATATTTATAATTAATTGGAAAATATAGAATAATAAAATATTTTGATTAATTTAAAATGTAAAAAAATAATATAATTATATTAAATATAAATTTTTTATATAAAATAAAATAATTATATATGATATTATCAATTTATAAAAATTAATAATTTCGTAAAATATCATAAATTACAAATAATTTTATTTACAATACTATTATAAATAAAATTAAATAATATTTTTATATATAAAAATTATTTTTAATAAATAAAATGTTTATGAAATATATATTTCAGGATATCAAATGAATAATTATAATAGGAGTCTTACAAAAAATTTTTTAGATACAAATATTTCTTACATAGAAGAATTATATCAAAAATTTTTAACAGATCCTTATTCTATAGATGAATCTTGGAGAAATTTTTTTCAAATATTTATAAATAATTTAAATAGTAATCAAACAGATTATTTTAATCAAAAAAATATTAATAATAACTATAAAAATGATTTATATTTTATAGAAAAAATAAATCAATTAATTAATAATTTCAGATTGTTAGGTCATTATTATGCTAATATAAATCCTTTACAACTTCACAAAAAAAAATTAAGTAATATTTTTAATATAGAAAATTATGGATTTAATAATGAAAATTTAAATAAAAAATTTAAAATAAATAATTTTTTTAAAAAAATGTCAATAATTGATATTTATTATTTTTTTAAAAATATATATTGTAGTTCTATTGGCATAGAATATATGCATATATATTTTCATGAAAGAATTTGGATTCAAAATAAAATAGAACTAATAAAAAAAAATTTTTATGATAATGAAAAAAAAATATTTTTAGAAGAATTAATTACATCAACAATATTTGAAAAATTTATAAGTAAAAAATTTCCAGGAGCAAAAAGATTTTCTTTAGAAGGATGTGATGTTTTAATTCCAATGTTAAAAGAAATAATCCGTTATTCAAGTAATAATGAAAATAATATAACAGAAATAATATTAGGTATGGCTCATAGAGGAAGATTAAATGTTTTAATTAATATTATGGGTAAAAAAATTAAAGATATTATGAATGAATTTTCTAATATTATTACAAGTAAAAATTATATAGATGATGTAAAATATCATGTAGGATATAATTGTAGTATAAAGATAAAAAATAGAATAATAAAATTACAATTAGCATTTAACCCATCACATTTAGAAGTAATTAATTCTATTGTAATGGGCATAACGAGAGCAAAAAATGATTGTTTAAAAGAGAATAATCAAAATAATAAAATATTACCTATTAATATACATGGTGATTCTTCTATTATAGGACAAGGAGTAGTACAAGAAGTTTTAAATATGTCTAATACTAGAGGATATAGTGTTAATGGAACAATTCATATTATTATTAATAATCAAATAGGATTTACAACTTCAAATATTAAAGATACTAGATCTAGTTATTATTGTAGTGATATAGCTAAAATGATTCAGTCTCCTGTATTTCATGTAAATGCTGATAATATAGAAGATGTAATATTTATATCTCGTATAGCTATTGATTTTAGAAATACATTTAATAGAGATGTTTTTATAGATTTAGTTTCTTATAGAAGATATGGACATCATGAATCTGATGATCCTTATATAACACAACCAATAATGTATTATAAAATTAAAAATCATTTAATAGCCCAAGAATTATATTCTTCTAAATTAATTTTAGATAAAATAATAGATAAAAATGATTATTTAAATTTAATAACAAAATATTATAATTTACTTAATAAAGGTGATTATATAATAAAAACTAATCTAATTAAAAATCATCAAAATAAATTAAATAACCAAAAAATTATTAATAAAAAATATTTAAAAAATTTATTAATTAAAATTAGTACTATTCCTAAAAATTTTAATGCACATCCTAGAATAAAAAAAATTTTTTTAGATAGAATAAATACAGTAAATACAAAAATTAACTGGGGAACAGCAGAAAATTTAGCATATGCTAATATTATAAATAATGGAATTTCATGTCGTTTAACTGGACAAGATGTAAAAAGAGGTACTTTTTCACATAGACATGCTGTTATATATGACCAATTAAATGGAAATTCTTACTATCCTTTAAAAAATATTAAAAAAAAACAAGGAACATTTTATATTTATAATTCTATTTTATCAGAAGAAGCTATTTTAGGATTCGAATATGGTTATTCTATAACTAATTCAAATACATTAACAATTTGGGAAAGTCAATTTGGAGATTTTTCTAATGGAGCACAAATTATTATAGATCAATTTATTAGTTCAGGTGAAAAAAAATGGAATTATAAATCAGGTTTAATAATAATGTTACCTCATGGTTATGATGGTCAAGGTCCTGAACATTCTTCTGCTAGAATAGAAAGATATCTACAATTAAGTGCAGAAAATAATATAAAGATTTGTATACCATCTAACGCTTCACAAATATATCATTTACTATATGAACAAGCATTTAATATAGATAAAAAACCACTTATTATTATTTCTGCAAAATCTCTTTTAAGATATGATTTAGCTACATCAACTTTAGATGATTTAATAAATAAAAAATTTTTTTCTGTTATAGATGATAATAAAATTAATATAAATATTAAACGTATTATTTTTTGTTCAGGAAAAATATATTATGATTTATTAAATTATAGAAATAATATAGAAGAATGTAATATATTAATTATTAGAATTGAACAATTATATCCATTTCCATTAAAAAATTTAAATAAGATTTTTAAAAAATATAAAATAATTAATAATATTTTTTGGTGTCAAGAAGAACCTATGAATCAAGGAGCTTGGAATTATATTCAATATAATTTTCAAAAAAATTTTTCCTGTACAATTAATTATATAGGTAGAACTGAATCTGCTTCTTCAGCTACAGGTCATTTATCTATACATAAACAAGAACAACAAAAAATATTATACTCAGCATTTGATATTAAAAAAACTTTATAAAAAATAAAATTTTATAAAAAATTAGGATAAATTTAATGAATATAATTAATATTATTGTCCCAGAATTACCAGAATCAGTTAATAATGCTATTATAATTAAATGGCATAAAAAACCAGGAGATAAAATATATCTTGATGATATTCTTGTAGAATTAGAAACAGATAAAGTGGTATTAGAAATACCTGCTACTAATAACGGTGTGTTAAATAGTATTTTAATTAACAATGGTAATATTGTACAATCTCAACAAATAATAGGTACGATAAATTTAAAAAAAAATTTAGATCAAAATATTAAATTAAACTTTATAGATAATAAAAAAAAAAAATTAAAAGAAAAAATAAGTAATTTAAATATAGAAAAAATTACAAATAAAACTATTAATGATTTTAGTCCATCTATTCGTAGAAAAATACAAAAAAATAATATTACTATAGAACAAATAAATAATTTTAATAATTCAAAAATAAACGAAATAAAAAATTTTAAAAAAAAAGAAGAAAATATTTCATTAATTAATAATTATAAACGTGTTAAAATGACACAGATCAGAAAACATATTGCTAAAAGATTAATGGAATCAAAAAATAATTCTGTAATGTTAACTACCTTTAATGAAGTTAATATGCAAAAAATTCTTCATATAAAACAAAAATATGGTGAACTATTTAAACAAAAATATAAAATTAAATTAGGTTTAACATCTTTTCATGTTAAAGCTGTTTCTCAAGCTCTTAAATCTTTTCCTAAGCTTAATGCATTTATAGATGGAGAAGATATCATTTATAATAAAATATATAATATTAATATTGCATTATCAACAGAAAGAGGATTATTAGCTCCTATTATAAAAAATACTAATAATTTATCTTTAATTGATATTGAAAAAAAAATAAAGGAATTAGTTACTAAAGGAAATACAAATAAATTATCTATTGATGATTTATCTAGTGGTAATTTTACTATTACTAATGGGGGTGTTTTTGGTTCTCTTATGTCTACACCTATTATAAATCCTCCTCAAAGTGCTATATTAGGAATACATGCAATTAATAATAGACCATTTGTATTAAATAATAAAATTAGTATTGTTCCTATAATGTATTTAGCATTATCATACAATCATTGTTTAATAGATGGAAAAGATTCAATAAAATTTTTATTTTTAATAAAACAATTATTAGAAGATCCATTTCGTTTATTATTAAATATTTAAATTAATAATATTATTATATATTTTAAATATATATTTTGAAAATAAATAATAATATTAAATAAATAAAAAATTAATTATAATATATTATATAATTTTTAATTTAATTTAAGATAATATAAAAAATATTTTAAATAAATAATTTTATTATATAAAAAATAATATTAAATCAGTAGTTAAGGATTAATAATGTTAAATGTTATTGAATTATCAAGATTACAATTTGCAATAACAGCAATGTATCATTTTATATTTGTTCCTTTAACATTAGGTATGTCTTTTTTATTAGCTATAATGGAAACTTTATATGTTTTATCAGGAAATATAATATACAAAGACATGACACAATTTTGGGGAAAATTATTTGGTATAAATTTTGCTTTAGGAGTAGCTACTGGATTAACAATGGAATTCCAATTTGGAACTAATTGGTCATATTATTCACATTACGTCGGAGATATTTTTGGTGCTCCATTAGCAATTGAAGGATTGATGGCTTTTTTTCTTGAATCAACATTTGTTGGTTTATTTTTTTTAGGATGGAATCGTTTAAATAAAATTCAACATATGATTGTAACATGGTTAGTAGCAATTGGTTCTAATTTTTCTGCTCTATGGATTCTTATAGCTAATGCATGGATGCAAAATCCAATAGCTTCTCATTTTAATTATAAAAATATGAGAATGGAAATGGATAATTTTTGGGATTTAATTTTTAATCCTGTAGCACAAGTAAAATTTGTACATACTGTTTCAGCAGGATATACAACAGCAGCAATATTTATAATTGGTATTAGTTCTTATTATTTTTTAAAAAAAAGAGATATTATATTTGCAAAAAAATCAATAATTATTGCTTCTAGTTTTGGTTTAGCTTCTATTTTTTCTGTAGTAGTTCTTGGTGATGAATCAGGTTATCAATTAGGAGAAGTACAAAAAACTAAACTTGCTGCTATTGAAGCAGAATGGGAAACACAAAAACCACCAGCATCATTTACTATTATAGGTTTTCCTAACCAGGAATCTCAATTAAATAAATATTCAATAGAAATTCCTTATGTATTAGGTTTAATAGCTACAAGGTCTACAAATATTCCTATAATAGGAATTAAAGATTTAATTAAAAATCATGAATTAAAAATTACTAATGGTTTAAAAGCATTAATTATACTAGAAAAAATACAAAACGGTAAAGCTAATAATAACAATATAAATTATTTTAATAAAGTTAAAGAAGATTTAGGATATGGTTTTTTAGTAAAACAATATACTAATGATATAAATCATGTCAATATTAATCAAATTAAAAAAATTGCTATAAATACTATACCATCAGTATTTCCTTTATTTTTTGCTTTTCGAATTATGGTTCTTTCTAGTGTTATTTTATTAATTACTATTATTTTAGTATTTATTAATATATTAAACAATAAATTAATAAATAAGATATATTTATTAAAATTTTGTCTATATATAATTCCATTACCTTGGATTGCATCTGAGTCAGGATGGTTTATTTCTGAATATGGTAGACAACCATGGGCAATAGGTGAAATATTACCTACATTTATGGCTGGTTCATCAATTAAAATGATTGATGTTTTATTTTCTACTATTACTATTTTTATTTTTTATACAATATTATTATTAATTGAGTTATATTTAATGTTTAAAATAGCTCGTATTGGTCCTAGTAACTTAAATACAGGAAAATATTATTTTGAAAAAAAAGATTTTTCTAATAAATTATAATTTTTATATAAATAAATTTATATATACTATATAAGGTTATTTTAAATGTTAGATTATGATATTTTACGTATAATTTGGTGGTTTTTAATTGGAATTTTAGTTATTGGTTTTCTTATTACTGATGGTTTAGATATGGGAGTAGGAATTTTACTATTTATAATAGGTAAAAATAATATTGAAAGAAGAATTATGATAAATAGTATTGCTCCTCATTGGGATGGTAATCAAGTGTGGTTAATTACAGTAGGAGGAGCATTATTTGCAGCTTGGCCTATTGTTTATGCTACACTTTTTTCTAATTTTTATATACCAATGATAATAATGTTATTATCTTTATTTTTACGTCCAGTAGGATTTGAATATCGTTCTAAAATAAAAGATAATAAATGGCAAAAAATATGTGATATATTAATTTCTATAGGTAGTATTATTCCTCCTATAATAATAGGATTAGCTATGGGTAATTTATTAAAAGGTATTCCTTTTTATATTGATAAATATTTTCGCATCCATTCTGAATTAAATTTTTTAAATTTATTTAATAAATTTAGTATAATGATTAGTATCACTAGTTTTATTATGTTTATTAATCAAGCATCTACTTATTTACAATTTAGAATAAATGATAAATATATTAGTTATAGAACTAATATTATTACGCAAATATCATCAATAATGTTGATTATTTTTTTTATATTATCTTTTATTAATACTATTTTTTATATTAAAGGATATAAAGTAAATACATTAATAGAAAATAATTTTAATAATATTATTAATAAAAAAGAAATTTTATATTCATATGGTTTTTGGTTTTCTAATTTCCAAAAACATTATTATTTGTTAATAATACCATTATTATGTTTAATATTACCAATTTTTACAATAATATTTTCACGATATAAAAAAAAATTAATGACATTTATTTGTTCTTCATTAACAATTATATTTATAGTATGTACTATAGGTATCACAATGTTTCCTTTAATTATACCTTCTAATATTATGCCATCTCATAGTCTTACTATGTGGAATGCTACATCAAGCAAACTTACATTAAGTATAATGTTATATGCAGCTATTATTTTTATTCCTATTATTTTAAGTTATACTTTTTGGTGTTATAAAAAAATGTTTTTTTCTCTTACTAGAGAAGAAATTAAAAATAATACAAATAATTATTATTAAATCAAATTTAATTAAAATGGCAATGAATATGTGGTATTTTACATGGTTTATAGGTGTTTTATTAGCATGTTTTTTTAGTATAATAATTGCTTTAACTATAGAATATAAAGAGAAATAAATAATAAAATTTTATTTATTAACGTATATAACATACTGAATATTATTAAGAAACTTAATAATTATAATTAAATATTAATTTAATTTTAAATTTATTATAAGATGATTTTTTATATATAATAATATGTTATTATTCAAACATATATTTAATATTATTTATAATATATTAATAAAAATAATCTTTAATAAATTTATTAATAATAAAAAATAAATATTGACTTATATAATATATATTAAATATTTAATTTAATAAAATATTTATTTTATAATATATTCAAATAAAATATTTTAAATAAAGAATGAATAATTTAAATAAATATAACGCTGATGCTATTGAAGTATTAGAAGGATTAGATCCTGTTAGACGTAGACCAGGAATGTATACAGATCTTACTAGACCTAATCATTTAGGTCAAGAAGTTATTGATAATAGTGTAGATGAAGCATTGTCTGGTTATGCAAAAAATATTGAAGTAATTTTATATAAAGATCAATCATTAGAAATTATTGATGATGGTAGGGGTATGCCTGTTGATATACATCCTCAAGAAAAAATTCCTGCTATTGAACTTATTTTATGTCGTTTACATGCAGGAAGCAAATTTTCTAATAAAAATTATAATTTTTCTGGTGGATTGCATGGAGTTGGAATTTCTGTAGTAAATGCATTATCCAAAAAAATGAAAGTTACTATATTTCGTCATGGTAAAATTTATACTATAATTTTTGA
>NZ_CP046224.1:245396-254890 GCF_012562605.1 Enterobacteriaceae endosymbiont of Plateumaris sericea
GAAAATGGATATAAGATTCAAGATCTTAAAGTTATAAGTCATTCTAAAATAGTAAATACTGGAACAAAAATAAGATTTTGGCCTAATAAATGTTTTTTTGATCATTCTACTTTTTTAGTTTCTAATTTAATAAATTTATTAAAAGCTAAAGCTGTATTATGTCCAGGATTAAAAGTATATTTCAAAAATAAAAATACACAAGACAATTATTATTGGCATTATAAAGATGGTTTATCTGATTATTTAACAAATTCTATAAAAAATATTACTACAATACCTAATATTCCATTTACAGGTAAATATTATAATGATAAAAAACATATAGATTGGGCTTTATTTTGGGTTCCAGAAAGTAATCATTTTCTTACAGAAAGTTATGTTAATTTAATTCCGACAACATATGGAGGAACACATGTTAATGGATTACGTTTAGGATTATTAGATGCTATGCGTAATTTTTGTCATTTTCATAATATTTTACCTAGAAATATAAAATTGTTAGGAGAAGATATTTGGAATCATTGTTCTTATGTTTTATCTATAAAAGTTCAAGATCCACAATTTACAGGTCAAACTAAAGAAAGATTATCTTCACGTCAATGTACAATATTTGTTTCTAATATTATTAGAGATTCTTTTGTTTTATGGTTAAATCAAAATATTAAAATTGGAACTTATTTAGCTGATATGGTAATTTCTAACGCTCAAAAACGTATTAGAGAATCAAAAAAATTAGTTAAAAAGAAAAATAATATTAGTTCCATATTACCAGGTAAATTAGCTGATTGTATAATACATAACTCTCATAATACAGAACTTTTTTTAGTAGAAGGAGATTCTGCTGGAGGATCAGCTAAACAAGCTAGAGATAGATATTATCAAGCAGTTATGCCTTTAAAAGGGAAAATTTTAAATACATGGGAAATTAATTCTGAAGAAATTTTGTCTTCACAAGAAATATATGATATTTCTCTTGCAATAGGAATTTATCCTAATAATAATGATCTTAAAAAATTAAGATATAATAAAATTTGTATTTTAGCTGATGCTGATTCTGATGGATTACATATTGCTACATTATTATGTGCTTTATTTATTCGTCATTTTTTACCATTAGTAAAAGAAGGTCATATTTATGTTGCTATGCCTCCTTTATATCGTATTGATTTAGGTAAAGAAGTATTTTATGCTTTAGATGAAAATGAAAAAATTACTATTTTAAATAAATTAAAAAATAGAAAAAATAAAATTAATGTTCAAAGATTTAAAGGATTAGGAGAAATGAATCCTATTCAATTAAGAGAAACAACATTAAACCCTGTTAGCAGAAGATTAGTACAACTAATAATTAATAATACTGATAAAGAAATAAATAAATCATTATCTATTATGGATATGTTACTTTCTAAAAAAAGAGCTGAAGATCGTCGTAAATGGTTACAAAAAAAAGGTGATATTTCTAATATATAAATTGAAATAATATTTTATATTATGAATAATTTTAAAAAATTTAATTATATTAACATAACATTATATATTATATAATAATATATTAATTAACTAATTAAAATATAAAAATTATTTAATAAAAAATATTTTATTATCATATTAATAGATTTATTTAAATTAATATTTAATATTATATTGATTTAAATATAGTTATTATATTATAAATTTTTAAAATTTTTTTAGTAATTAAAATAATATTTAATATATTTTATTGAAATATCATTTTTATAAAAGTAATTATTTAATAACTTTAACTAAATAAAATAATTTAATCAAATAATTTAATATATATTTATATATAATTTTTATTAAAATAAGGAATAATAAACCATGTCAGATAATTTACATAATGACGTGGATCCAATTGAAACTAATGATTGGATGCAATCTATAATATCAGTTATAAAAGAAGAAGGTATTGAAAGAGCTAAATTTATACTTAAAAAATTAATAACACATGCTAATAAATATGGAGTAATTTTAGAAAAAAAAAATAATAATTATATTAACACTATTCCATTAGAAAAAGAACCTATATATCCTGGAAATATTATTTTAGAAAAAAAAATAAGATCTTTTATTCGTTGGAATGCAATTATGATGGTTTTAAGAGCTTCAAAAAAAAATTTAGATTTAGGTGGTCATATTTCATCTTTTCAATCTGCAGCACATATTTATGAAGTTTGTTTTAATCATTTTTTTCAAGCATCTAACGAAAATAATAGTGGAGATTTAATTTATTTTCAAGGACATATTTCTCCTGGAATATATTCCAGAGCTTTTATTGAGGGAAGATTAAATATAAATCATCTTAATAATTTTCGTCAAGAAGTATTAGGTGATGGTTTATCATCATATCCACATCCTAAACTTATGCCTAATTTTTGGCAATTTCCTACTGTATCTATGGGATTAGGTCCTATAGCAGCAATATATCAAGCAAAATTTTTAAAATATCTTAAAAATAGAAAATTAAAAGATACATCGAAACAAAAAGTATTTACATTTATAGGTGATGGTGAAATGGATGAACCTGAATCTAAAGGTGTTATTAACATAGCAGTTCGTGAAAAATTAGATAATTTAATTTTTATTGTAAATTGTAATTTACAACGTTTAGATGGTCCTGTTTATGGTAATGGTAAAATTATTAATGAATTAGAAAATATTTTTTATGGCGCTGGATGGGAAGTTATAAAAGTAATTTGGGGTCATAATTGGGATTTATTATTAAAAAAAGATCAAACTGGAAAATTAATCCAATTAATGAATGAAACAATTGATGGAGATTATCAAAATTTTAAATCTAAAAATGGTAATTATATAAGAAAAAATTTTTTTGGAAAATATCAACAAACATTAGATCTTGTAAAAGATATGTCTGATAAAGAAATAGAACAATTAAATTATGGTGGACATGATTCAAAAAAAATTTATGCTGCATTTAAAAAAGCATACAGCATTAAAAATAAACCTACAATAATATTAATACATACAATTAAAGGATATGGACTAGGAAATATAGCAGAAAGTAAAAATATAGCACATCAAATAAAAAAAATGGATTTAAATACAATTAAATATATTAAAGATCGCTTAAATATACCAATTAATGATATAGATTTACATTCTTTACCTTATATATTTTTTAGCAAAGATTCTAAAGAATATCAATATATTCATCATAAAAGAAAAAAATTAGGAGGATATATTCCTTCTAGAAGAAAAAATTTTAGTGAAAAATTAAAATTACCATCTTTATCTGATTTTAATTCTTTATTCAAAAAACAAGATAAAAAAATATCTACTACTATAGCATTTATAAGAATATTAAACATAATGCTAAGAAATAATAATATTAAAAATAGAATTGTACCTATTATTGCAGACGAAGCACGTACATTTGGTATGGAAGGTTTATTTAGACAAATAGGAATTTATAATTCTAATGGATTAAATTATATACCACAAGATATAGATTTATTAGCTTATTATAAAGAAGATAAAAAAGGACAAATTTTACAAGAAGGTATAAATGAATCAGGAGCGTTTGCTTCTTGGTTAGCTGTAGCTACATCTTATTCTACTAATAATTTTCCTATGATACCATTTTATATTTATTATTCTATGTTTGGATTTCAAAGAATAGGTGATTTTTGTTGGGCTGCTGGAGATCAACAAGCTCGAGGATTTTTAATAGGAGCAACTTCTGGACGAACTACATTAAATGGTGAAGGATTACAACATGAAGATGGTCATAGTCATATTCATTCTTTAACTATTCCTAATTGTATTTCATATGATCCTGCATATGCATATGAAATAGCCATAATTATATATAATGGTTTACAAAGAATGTATGGTCAGAAACAAGAAAATATATATTATTACATTACTACTACAAATGAAAATTATTATATGCCTGAATTAATTCTTAATTCAAATATTGAATATGGTATATGTAAAGGAATTTATAAACTAAAAGAAATAAAAGGATATACAACTATTCAATTATTAGGTTCAGGATCAATATTACGTCATGTTATTAAAGCTGGAGAATTATTATATACAGAATATAATATAGGATCTAATATTTTTAGTGTAACTTCTTTTACAGAATTAGCTAGAGAGGGTCAAGATTGTGATAGATGGAATATGTTACATCCGTTAGAAAAAAATCGTATTCCATATATTACAAGTGTAATGAATAATGAACCAACAGTTGCTACAACTGATTATATGAAACTTTTTGCAGAACAAGTTCGTAAATATATACCATCAAATAATTATATTGTTTTAGGAACAGATGGTTTTGGTCGTTCTGATAGTCGTAAAAATTTACGTGAATTTTTTGAAATTAATAAATTATATATTGTTTTAGCAACATTAAATATGTTAGTTAAATTAAATTTAATTAATAAAAAATTAATATTACATTTTATTAAAAAATATAATATTAATATTAATAAAAATAATCCTAGAATATCATAAAAAGGAAAAATATGAATATAGAAATAAAATTACCAGATATAGGAATTGAAGAAATGAAGGTTACTGATATTCTAGTAAAAGAAGGAGATAATATACATAAAGATGAATCTATTATTGTTATAGAAGGAGAAAAAACTTCTATGGATATACCTTCAACACAAAATGGTATTGTAAAAAAAATTAAAGTATCAATTGGAGATATAATACATACTGGTAGTATAATTTTAGAATTGAGTAATAATATTATTCAAAATAATAATGATAATATTATTCAAAATAAAAATTTTAAAGAAAAAAATAATATTAATAATATTAATACAATTAATAAAATAATTATTCCTAATATGAATAATGGATTAATGAAAATAATTAAAATTTTTGTAAAAGAAGGAGATAAAATTTATAAAGATAATCCGTTAATAACATTAAAAAATAAGATAACTAATATAAATTTACCTTCACTTTATAATGGTTTTATAAAAAAAATAATGATTAAAACAGGTGATACTGTTAGATCAGGTGATACTATCATGTTAGTATCTCATGATATTTGTAATAATATACAAGAAAATAATATAAATAAAAATTCTTTATTAAATATAAATAATTTTTTTAAAAAAAACAGTATTCATGCTTCTCCTTCTATAAGAAAAATGGCAAGACAATTAAATATTAATTTATTAAATATAAAAGGTAGTGGTAATAAAAATAGGATTTTAAAAGAAGATTTATTGAAATATATTTCAATAAATAATAATCAAAATAATATTTCTCTTTCATCATCTTCTACTTATTTTAAAAAATTTGGAGAAATAGAAGAAAAAGAAATGAATCATATTCAAAAAATATCAAGTATAAATTTGACCAAAAATTGGATGAATATTCCTCATGTTACACAACATATTGAAGCTGATATAACTACATTAGAATCATTTCGCATTCAAAAAAATAATGAATTAAATAAAAACAACCAAAATATTAAAATTACATTATTAAGTTTTTTAATTAAAATATCTGTAAGTGCTTTAAAAAAATATCCTATATTTAATGCTTCTTTATTAGATAATAAAAAAATAATTTTAAAAAAATATTATAATATAGGTATTGCTATGAATACTGATCAAGGATTATTAGTACCTATTATATTTAATTTAATGCATAAAAATATTATTGATATTTCACAGGAATTAATTTTATTATATAATAAAGCTATATCAGGTAAACTAATTCCTAGTGATATGCATGGTGGATGTTTTACATTATCTAATTTAGGTAAAAAACCTGGTGCTTTTTTTACTCCTATCATTAATTCACCAGAAATAGCAATTTTAGGAATATCTCAAGCTAACATTAAACCTATATGGAATGGAAAAAAATTTATTCCTCGTCTTATGTTACCATTATCTTTATCTTATGATCATAGAGTTATAAATGGTGTTGAAGCAATTACTTTTTTAAATTATATTTGTGATTTAATATATGATATTAGAAATTTATTAATGTAGTCATTGAATAATTTATTAAATTTATTAATAATTAATTATAGAGATAATTATGAGTACAAAAATTAAAACTTCAGTAGTTGTAATAGGAGGAGGACCTGCAGGATATTCTGCTGCATTTCGTTGTAGTGATTTAGGTATAAAAACTATAATAGTAGAAAATTATTTAAATTTAGGTGGTGTATGTTTAAATGTTGGATGTATACCTTCTAAAACATTATTACATATAGCAAAATTAATAAAAGAAAATAAAAATTTTTTTCAAAAAGGTATTTTAAATAATGTTCCAGATTTAAATATAAAAAAAATTATTTTTTGGAAAGATAAAATAATAAAAAAATTATCTGACGGGTTACAATTTCTTGCAAATACTAGAAAAGTAGATATTATTAATGGCATAGGAATTTTTGAAACACCAAATATTCTTAACATAAATAATCATAATGATAAATATCAAATAGAATTTGAACATGCTATTATTGCTACAGGATCACATCCTGTAAAATTACCATTTGTACCTTACGGTGATGATCGAATATGGAATTCGACAGATGCTTTATTATTAAAAAAAATTCCTAAAAAACTATTAATTTTAGGAGGAGGAATTATTGGTTTAGAAATGGCAACTATTTACCATGCTTTAGGTTCAGAAATTAATATTATTGAAATGTCAAATAAAATATTACCATTAGTTGATGATGATATTATGAATATATATAATAATAGTATTAAAAATGAATTTAATATCATGTTAAATACAAAAATTATATCTATAGATAATAATAAAAATTTCTTACAAGTTCATATGACTAATGATAATCATAAATCTATTTTTTCTAAGCAATATGATGTTATTTTAACAGCTGTAGGAAGAATACCAAATTCAAATTTTATTAGTAACAATTTATTTAATATTGAAATTAATAATGATAACTTTATTAAAGTTGATAATCAAATGAGAACTAATATTCCTAATATTTATGCTATAGGAGATGTTATAGGTCATCCTATGTTAGCTCATAAAGGAATACATGAAGGTCATTTAGTAGCAGAAATTATTGCTGGTAAAAATCATTTTTTTATTCCAAAGGTAATACCTTCTATTGCTTATACTGATCCAGAAATAGGTTGGGTAGGAATAACAGAAAAAGATGCAAAAATAAAAAACATAAATTATGGAATTTCTTCTTTACCATGGAATTCTTTAGGTAGAGGATTATGTTCTAATGCAGAAAATGGTTTAACAAAATTAATTTTTGATAAAAATACTAATAAAATTATAGGTGGATTAGTTATTGGATATAATGCTGGTGAATTATTAGGAGAAATTAGTTTAGCTATAGAAATGGGATGTGATGCAGAAGATATATCATTAACTATACATGCTCATCCAACATTTTATGAATCTATAGGAATAACTACAGAAATATTTTTAGGATTAGCAACCGATGTATTAAATAAAAAATAATAAAATTATAATTAAAAATTACTCTAATGTTCAAAATAAATGAGAAGTAATTAAATTTTTTAAATTACTTCTCATTTGTTTTGAACATTAGAGTAATAAATATTTTTATTAATATGTACAAATATATAATAAATTGTTTTTATAATTACTAAAATTATTTTTTTCTATATTAAATTAATTTTTTAATAAAATATCTTTAATAATTTTATAATAAATTTTACTTAATAAATAAAGATCATTAATATTAACACATTCATTAATTTTATGAATAGTAGAATTTATAAGTCCTAATTCTATAATTTGTGATTGACTCTTAATAAGAAAACGAGCATCAGATGTACCACCATCATTAATAATTGTTGGATATATATTATTTACTATCTTAATATTTTTTTTTACAATATTTATCAAATTTTTTGTATTTAAATTATTTTTTTTAGATAAACTTAAAAATGGTAATCCACTAATATTCCATTTTATATTAAATTCTTTAATATATTTTTGAATAATTTTATTAAAAATATTTAAAATATTTTTATAACTAATTTCATTATTAAAACGAAAATTTATTTTTAATAAAATATTATCAGGAATAATATTATTTACATTATTTTTTATAGATGATATCATATGTGTAATTTGCATACTAGTTTTTGGAAAAAATTTATTTCCTTTATCCCATTCAATTAATAATAATTCATTTAGAGCAGGAATTATCTGATGAATTGGATTATTTGCTAATTTATGGTAAGCAACATGACCTTGTATTCCTTTTACTATTAATTCAATATTTAAAGAACCTCTTCTTCCATTTTTTATATTATCCCCTAATATTTTTTTACTTGTAGGTTCTCCTAATATAAAATAATTTAATTTTTCTTTTCTATCTATTAATTTTTGAATAATTTTTTTAGTACCATTAATTGCCATTCCTTCTTCATCAGAAGTAATTAAAAAAGCTAAACGTCCATTATAACAATTAGAATATTTATTAAAAAAAAATTTAGCTGCAATAATCATCGCAGCTAAAGATCCTTTCATATCAACAGAACCACGACCATATAATATATTATTTTTAATAATACCTTGAAAAGGATTATATTTCCATTTTTTTATATTTCCTGGAGGCACAACATCTGTATGTCCAGCAAAGACAAGTGTATCTGCTATATTAATATTATTACTACATGCCCAAAAATTTTTAGTATCCTTTATATTAAAAATTTCTATATTAAAATTTAATTCATTTAAATAAGAGATTAAAATCTCTTGACATCCTGCATCATCAGGGCTTATAGAAGGACAATTAATTAATTTTTTTGCTAATGTTACTATTTGATTTAACATATTTTTTATTATTTTAAATTATATAAATTAAATAATTATTTTTAAAAATTGAAAATATTATTTGTTATATATCTGATTTTGTAAAGCTAATAACCATACTTCTTCTATTTTTTTAACAGGAAAAATTTTTAAATCTGTAATAATATTTTTAGGTATATCTTCTAAATCTCTTTTATTTTTTTCAGGAATTAAAACAGTATGTACTCCTCCTCTATGAGCAGCTAATAATTTTTCTTTCAATCCTCCTATAGGTAAAACTTGTCCTCTTAATGTAATTTCTCCTGTCATAGCTATATTAGCTTTTACAGGATTATTAGTTAAACATGATATAAGTGCTATACACATTGCGATTCCAGCACTAGGTCCATCTTTAGGTGTAGCACCTTCAGGAACATGAACATGTATATCTAATTTTTTATAAAATCTACTGTTTATACCTAATATTTCTGATCGTGCTCTTACTACTGTAAGAGCTGCCTGTATTGATTCTTGCATTACTTCACCTAAAGATCCTGTATATGTTAATTTTCCTTTTCCAGGCATACATGCAGTTTCAATTGTTAATAAATCTCCTCCAGATTCTGTCCATGCTAATCCAGTAACTTGTCCAATAAGATTTTCATTTTCTGCTTTACCATAATCAAATCTTTTTACTCCTAAATATTTTTTTAAATTCA